>JABMOP010000041.1 GCA_013204125.1 Rhodospirillales bacterium
GATTCGAACTGGGGACCCCCTGCTCCCAAAGCAGGTGCGCTACCAGGCTGCGCTACGCCCCGACGGCTGGTTTTTGCGCCACTTGGCGGGGTCTGTCAACGCCGGAAAAGGCCGCCTCCAGGGCAACCCAAGCGCCGCTTGTTATTAACGGCCCATCCCGCGTAAATTCAAGCGCGGATGAATTATAATAAATGGGGGGGTAGAGGCATGGCATTGCCAATGAAATTCGGCATACAGTTTTTCCCGGATATCGGACCCGATCAAAAATCGGCGCAAGAATATTGGCAAGAATCTCTTGATCTAACCGAGATTTGCGACGACATCGGCTACACTCATACGCGCACGGTTGAGCATTACTTTCACCGCTATGGCGGCTATAGCGCCAATCCGCTTTTATATCTGGCCTCCGCCGCCCAGCGAACGAAGAATATGCGCCTCGTCACCGGCGCCATTTTACCGATCTTCAACAACCCTTTAAAAATCGCCGCCGAAATTGGTGAAGTGGACGCCTTATCGGGCGGCCGATTGGAAGTTGGGTTTGCCCGCGCCTTCCTGCCGCATGAATTTGCCACCTTCGGGCGGAGCCTCGATGAAAGCCGGGCACGTTTCAACGAAGGCATGGAACAAGTGCGGCGGCTTTTGGAAGAAGAAAACGTCTCGATGACGGGCGCATTTCACAGTTTCGAAAACGTCACCTCCCTGCCCCGACCGACGCAAAAACCGCGCCCGCCGTTTTGGGTGGCAACATCTTCAAGCACCGAAACTTTCGTCATGGCCGGGCAAAAAGGATATGGCGTGATGACCATCCCCAGGGGCGCCGATACGACCAGGAATTGGCTCGCCACCTACCGGCAGAATTGGCAAGAGGTCGGCCATGACGGCGACGGTCATGTCATGTTCGCGACGCATATGTATTGCGCGCCGACAACCGAACAGGCGATAGAAGATTCGCGCCCTCATTTGGAAGGCTATTTTAAAGCTCTCGGCGATGCGACGGCGGATTGGACCAAGGTCACGTCTAAGGATTACCCGGACCACCCGGCGATGATCGAAGAAGCGGCGTCCCGAACCGTCGATGAAATGATCGGCGGCGACGGAATGTTAGTCGGTTCGCCGGACGACATCATCGGCAAGATCGAGCGTTATGTCGAAAGCGTCGGCAAGGTGGATCATGCCTCGCTTCAGGTCAATTTCCATACCTTGACCAAAGACCAATCCGAAGCCTCGGTACGGCTGTTCGCCGAAAAGGTTATCCCGCATTTCGCGTGAACAATGAAACGCTGTTCTCAGCCGGATAATCTTAGCCGGATAATTCGCCGGTGATGCGCCAAATGATCGGTCGCGAATTCGATATCCTGCCGAGTTTGATATTATCTTTTTTGGCTTTCCGGCGGAGCGCGTCTTCCAATCCCGCGCGCAAGGCGACGCTCAAATCTTCGGCCCGCAGTTCAACCGCGATTGGGCCCCTCTTCGCCGCCGCTTTGGCGGCCGCTGATTTCTTGGATGGTGTTGATTTTCCGTTTCCAAAAACATTATGCCAACCGGCGCGGTATTCGTCCGTTCGCACGCTTGAAAAATGACTGATCGAGACGGCGCTCGCAGATTTTCCGCTGTCGCTGGATTTAGATTTCGATTTAGAACTATCGCTGGTCGTTGTTTCCTTTGCGGATTTGGCGGTGTCCGCTTTGGCTGCTGATTTCTCGTCGCTCATGGGTCGCTTCCTAAAGATCGATTAAATTGGTGGTTTCTCTTGGGTGAATTTGGTCAGGCTGTATCCCATATTTTCAGGGATTGAAAAAGTCATACCGCCGTCGCCGCGTTCAATAATCGGTGTTAAGGTGTGGATTTCGGTATTTGCCGCGTCTTTGAAGGCGGCTTCGACGGTTGCGCCGCGTTCGGCAAGGCGGATCAAATTGGCGCGGGTGACGAACACCAATGTCCAAATGCCCGCGTCGGAATCACCTAAGGCTTTGGTCGGTGTTGTCCAGGCGCTATCGACGGATTCGCCATTATCATGAGACGCTGATTGGGTTTCCGGCGCGGCAATCAGATAAAATTTGGTATCAAATCGTTTGGGCCGCC
>JABMOP010000476.1 GCA_013204125.1 Rhodospirillales bacterium
CTTAAATATATCGGGCTGCATCAACGCCTGCGGCCATCACCATGTCGGCCATATCGGCATCTTGGGTGTCGAAAAGCTGGGTGAAGAATATTACCAAATTACCCTCGGTGGATCGTCTGCAGAAGACGCCGATATCGGCAAAATTATCGGTCCCGCATTTTCATCGGATGAAATAGTCGATGCGGTGGAACGGCTGGTTGATGCTTATCTGGAAAGCCGCCAAGACGGCGAGCGGTTCTTGGACACCTACCGCCGCATCGGGCCCAACCCTTTCAAGGAGCGGGTTTATGACGCTGATTAAGGACGGCGCCGTCAGCCGCGATAGTTGGGTCCATTTGGATGACGGCGAAACCATCAACGGCGCCCCGGCGATCATCGTCTCCTATGACCGCTGGCACGGTCAGCGCGCCGAATTTACCGCCCATAACGGGCCGCTGGGTATCCGAATGAGAAGCGATCAGCCGCCATCTTTGATCGAGGAACATGTCGGCCGCTTCGATCTGATCGCCTTGGAATTTCCGTCTCTGAATGATGGGCGGGGATTTTCCCATGCGCGCATTTTGCGCGAACGGTTTGGTTTCGCAGGCGAATTGCGCGCCGTCGGCGACGTCATCGAAGATCAGATTTTTTTCATGGCCCGGTCGGGGTTCAACGCGTTTGAATTGGCCGACGGACGGGAGCCGGCGCACGCAATCGCAGCTTTGAAAGAATTCTCAGTTGCCTATCAGCCGGCGGCCGACCATATGGCTCCGGCGTACGAACTTAGACGCCGCATGCATTCCAATAGGCGGGGAGCCTGAATTTAATCAGGCTGCTTCGGCCCGGCGGTCTGGCCCCTTGAAATTCGCAACCTGTTTGCGCCGGCGATCAGGACCGAAATAAGTTCTCGATTCGACATAACTGCGTGGATGTTCGACGATCGAGCGGACCCGCTGATAAAGACTGTTCGCCGATACCGGCTTGATCAGCAGCTCATTAACGCCGCAATCGCGGGCGCGGGTGACGCGGTTGTGTTCCGAATGTCCGGTAACCATAATGATCGGCACATATCTGTTGGGGCTGTCTTCTCCGGTGCGCACCAATTTCACGAAATCAACGCCGTCAAGCGGTTCCATTTCCCAATCGACCAATATCACATCGGGCTGAAATAATTTCATCACGGAAAACGCTTGTGCACCGTCATTGGCCTCGGCGGTCGCCCTCACCCCAAGCGCCCGCAGGCATTGTTTGAGGAGAATACGCATAAACTGATTGTCCTCGACAACCAGGAATTTGACATTGCTGATATCTAATTCCGACACAGGGACCAACCGTTCAAAGAGAAAATATCCATAATTTTACACGTCTGCTTACCTAATAGATGGGGATTACTCGGATAAAATCAAAGGGGTAAATAACGACCGATGGTGCGGCGGTTGCAGCAAAAAAACGTAAATGGGCTAATACTGAGCGATATCCGATAGGGTGATCGGATCAATCACCCGCCAACCGGCTGGAATTAGCTAATTTATCGAACCAATCACATTCATGAATTCGATTTGCGACGTAAAATAAACGGCATTTTCATGAAAAACGGACAACCTCGTTTTTCCCCAGCATACATCATTGAATTTGCAGCAAAACTCTAAAAGCCGCATAATTGGCCGATGCGCGACGAGCCTCAAAGCAGCAAGCTATTCGAAGACGGCGAAGCCCAACGGTTGGCAGATTCCATGGAACTGCTGGTCGATATGGGCCGCGAATTTGCCGCCTCGCTGGATATTGAGGCAACGCTCAAAACCGCGCTTGCCAGAATTATTGATTATGTAGAGGCCGAAGGCGGCGCCCTTTTTGTGCTCGAAGACGATGGCACGCTGCTGACCTGCCATGTCTGCGCCGGGGCCACAGATATCACCGGCATGACAATCAAAAGCGACCAGGGCATTGTCGGGCGGTGCGTCCAATCGGGGCGTGGCGATATCGTCCGCGATGTTGCCCAAGACCCCAGCTTCGACGGATCGGTGGACGCCAAAACGGGTTTCACCACCAAATCCATCCTCTGCGCGCCGCTTGGCGCCGGCGACGAGCGCATCGGCGCTATCGAACTCATCAACCGGCGCGGCGGCGACGGTCTGTTTAGCAACAATGATCTGATTCTTCTTCAAACCCTTTCAGCGTCGGCGGCGCTCGCCATACAGAACGCACGCATGGCGGCCGATCGGGTCGAACAGGAAAAAATTCGGCGCGAACTTGAACTGGCGGCGGAAATTCAGCGCAACCTGCTGCCGAGCGATCCAGGCCCCAATTCGCCGATATACGGCATCAACATCCCGGCGCGCACGGTGTCGGGCGATTTTTATGATTTCTTCACGCTGGAGGATGGGCGCATCGCCTTTTGTCTCGGCGACGTGTCAGGCAAGGGCATCAA
>JABMOP010000477.1 GCA_013204125.1 Rhodospirillales bacterium
GCCCTGCGCTTCGCGCCGAATGCGAAGTTTCTGCGTTTCGGCGGAATCTAAGCTCATCAGGAGCGTCGTCACCGGCAGTTTGCGGCGGCGATCGATACGAACATAGATGATATCTTTGGCGTCGAATTCGAAATCCAGCCACGATCCGCGATAAGGAATGACACGGGCAGCGAATAAAAACTTACCGGACGAATGGGTCTTACCTTTGTCATGATCGAAGAAGACACCTGGCGAGCGGTGCATTTGCGAAACAATTACGCGCTCGGTGCCGTTAACGACGAACGTGCCGTTATTGGTCATCAGCGGCATTTCGCCCATATAGACGACTTGTTCTTTGATATCGCGGACAGAGCGCGCGCCGGTTTCTTCATCAATATCCCAAACGACCAGACGCAGGGTAACTTTTAAAGGAGCTGCATAGGTCATGCCGCGTTGCTGGCATTCTTCTACGTCGTACTTTGGTTCTTCGAATTCATAGTCGACGAATTCAAGCGTCCCGCGTTCAGAAAAATCCTTAATCGGGAATACCGATTTAAAGACCTCTTTAAGTCCAGTATCCGTACGCAGTTCTTTTTCGACTTCGCGTTGAAGGAAACATTCGTACGAGTTCTTTTGAACTTCGATCAAATTCGGCATCGGCGCAACGGTTGGAATTTTCCCGAAACTTTTGCGAATCCGTTTGCGACCGGTGAAGGTTAGATCAGACATTGCAGCTCCTAATGGGCCCATTCTTAAGGCCCGTTTATCCGTTCGATTTGCGAAACAAGCGCCGTCATGCTCATCAAATCAAACATCGCGGTCCGGATTTTATACCCGGACAGCATTGGGTGATGCGAAAGCATCCCCGGAACTGCACACCCACTTGCTCGGCCTCGGCGTGGCCCATCCGTAGTGGATGTGTACTCGATTCATGTATTCCCCCAACTTAATAAAAGGGGGAATGGGCGGCGCCGGGGTCAAACCCGGCGCCAATTGGCTATTTAAGTTCGACGGTAGCACCTGCATCTTCGAGCTTTTTCTTGATCTCTTCGGCTTCGCTCTTAGACACATCTTCCCGAACGGTCGTCGGTGCCGCTTCGACCATATCTTTCGCTTCTTTCAGGCCAAGACCAGTGATCGTACGCACTTCTTTAATCACATTGATCTTCTTTTCACCCGTAGCAGCTAAAACAACCGTGAACGAATCTTTCTCTTCTTCTGCAGCGGCGCCATCACCGGCAGCAGCCGCAACTGCGACCGGTGCAGTTGCCGAAACACCCCATTTTTCTTCAAGCAATTTCGACAATTCTGCGGCCTCAATGACCGTCAGGCTGGAAAGTTCGTCTGCGATTTTCTCTATATCTGCCATATTATTTTCTCCTTAGGCTGAACTGTTTTCTGTGATTGGCTCTCAAGCCGCCTCATCTTTACCTTGATAGGCGCCTATAACTCGGGCCACCTGCGTCGCGGGTACCTGCAATATGCCGGCGATACGCGTTGCTGGTGTCTGGATCATACCGACGATCGAGCCGCGCAACTCGTCAAGAGACGGAAGCTTGGCCAGATTACCGATACCTTCGATATCCATAATTTGCCCGTCATAAACACCACCCAAAATGATAAGTTTCTCATTGGTCTTGGCAAAATTGGCCGCGACTTTCGCCGCAGCAACCGGGTCGGTGGAAAATGCAATTCCAGTCGGCCCGACGAACAATTCGCTCAAGTCTTTGATATCCGTACCATCGAGGGCAAGGCGAGTGAGGCGATTCTTGGTAACCTTATAGCCGGCTCCCACTTCACGCATTTTTTCACGTAAATCAGTCATTTCTGCGACCGTCAGACCCGAATAATGGGTGACGACAACAGTAACCGAATCAGCAAAAATCTGCTTCAGTTGGGAGACCATGTCTTCTTTTTGGCTTCGATCCACGAATCGTCTCCAATTTGCCACGGATCCCCGGTTACTCCGGATCTCCGAGACGGTTTCATTTAGCTTTCTCCGCATTACGGCGAAAACCAACTCGCCCCGTCCAAGCACTCAGTTCAAGCCATCCTAGATGGCGGCATTGCCGCTTCCGAAATGGTTCTTCACTGTCTGTGCAGGTGGTTGCCCATTAAGCCGCTAAACAATTCGCGACACCTGCAGTCTCGGACAGGTGGGGAACATACGGCCCCCCCTGTAGCCGGTGCGATTAAAAATCCGCGCCGGCACTTTCGCACACGCTCTAACCAAGCAGCTGTGCCACGTCCATTTTAACGCCCGGGCCCATGGTGGAGGAAAGACTGGCGCGCTTCATGTAAGCCCCTTTTGCGCCGGTCGGCCGTGCCTTTATGATCGCACCTACAAATGCGTTCACATTTTCCACCAAGGCATCCGGGGAGAAACTCGTCTTGCCGATCCCCGCATGTACGATGCCGGTTTTTTCGACCCTAAATTCTATTTCGCCGCCTTTGGCTTTTTTTACAGCCTCGCCTACATTCGGCGTTACAGTGCCAAGCTTAGGGTTCGGCATCAGACCCTTGGGGCCTAAAACTTTTCCGAGCCGGCCGACAATCGCCATCATATCGGGCGTTGCAATGCAGCGATCAAAATCTACTTCGCCTTTTTCTATTTTTTCGGCCAAGTCCTCGGCACCAACCAGATCTGCGCCGGCGGCTGTCGCTTCGTCCGCCTTTTCGCTTTTGGCAAAAACGGCGACGCGGACATTCTTGCCCGTGCCGTTAGGGAGGGACACCACACCACGCACCATTTGGTCGGCGTGCTTGGGATCAACACCTAAGTTAAGCGCAATCTCGACGGTCTCATCGAATTTGGTTTTCTTATTGTCCAGTATAACTTTGACCGCGTCGGCGACATTATGCAGAGCCATACTATCAAAAGATTCATAGGCACTTTTCATTCGTTTACCGTTACTAGCCATTTCTACATCCCCTCCACGGTGATGCCCATCGAGCGCGCCGAACCGGCAATAATTTTACACGCTGCATCGATATCATTCGCATTTAAATCGGCCATTTTAATTTCAGCGATTTCTTTAATTTGATTGCGGGAGATGCTGGCGATCGGATCTTGCCCCGGTGTTGGCGATCCCTTCGCCAAACGTGCCGCTTTTTTAATGTAATAGCTGGCCGGTGGAGTTTTTTGCTCGAACGAAAAAGATTTATCGGCATAAACAGTAATGCGGACAGGGATCGGCATCCCCGGTTCCAATTTTTGCGTTGCCGCATTGAAAGCCTTGCAAAATTCCATGATGTTCAAACCTGCCTGACCCAACGCCGGTCCGACCGGTGGTGATGGGTTTGCCTGGCCCGCAGGAATTTGCAGGCGGATATATCCGCTAATTTTTTTCGCCATTCGTCTTACCTCAGTTAAAGTGTTACCGGGCGCGCGGTACGGTCATGGCGGACCTCCCGCACATTTACGTCTACTTGCTTAATTTGTTTGTTGAGCGGCGTGTTCATGCTCAAAGCTTTTCAACTTGTGAATATTCCAATTCCACCGGTGTCGACCGGCCAAAAATGGAAACCGATACCTTGACCCGTGCTTTTTCTTCATCCACGTCTTCGATCAGCCCATTGAACGAATTGAAAGGCCCGTCGCAGACGCGAACCTGTTCGCCAATGGAAAACGTAATCGATGGTTTTGGGCGCTCGACGCCTTCTTCAACCTGGCTGATGATGCGCAGAGCCTCTTTCTCCGAAATGGGCTACGGCTTTCCGCGCCCGCCAAAGAAATCCGTAACCTTGGGTGAATTCTTGAACAGATGCCAGCTTTCATCGGTCAA
>JABMOP010000478.1 GCA_013204125.1 Rhodospirillales bacterium
GCCGTTATCCATGCTGACGCCGGACACATGCCCGCGAACTATCAGCTTGGAATTAACCGCCTTGCTCTCAAAATCTACCGCGGTCACAGATACGGCGTAGCCGCCGTCCGGTTGAAGAATGTCGTTGCCATCCTTGCCGTCCCATACGAATTCGTGCTTGCCTGCCGCGCGTTCGCCGGCTTTGGTCAGCATCACGTTACCTTTGTCGTCGGAGATAGTGATAATCACGTTTTGGGCGTTGCTCGCCAGATCATATGAAAATTGCGCGGTGTGATTTTGCAGCGGAACTTGCCCGATTTCGGCTTCGACATCGGTGCCGACAAATCCAATGATCGACGAGGCCAATGCCAAATTCTGGACTTCAACCAGCTTTTCTAGATTAGCATTGGACGTAATTTGTTGTTCCACGCTAGCAAATTGAACCAACTGGCCGGTAAAATCGGTCGGGTCCAGCGGCGATAATGGGTCTTGGTTCTTCAATTGCGTCGTCAGAAGCAAAAGAAAAGAATCCAGATCGGCGGCAAGCGCGTGTTTAGATTTTTCTGATTTGGTGATCGGCGCGCCGGACACGGGATCTATTGTTGCTGCTTCAGCCATTTGCTCTATCCACCTAAATTCTTATGTCGACGCCGCCATTGGCTCGCAAATTGCGGCCGTAGACGTTGTCATTCATCATTATTCCGTTGTCTTTATGCTCTTCGGGTGTGTCGGCCCGTTCTGATGGCCGCCCGGAGTGCGAGCTATCGCGGTTATGTCCCTGCTGGGTGCCAGTGTTGTTTTGACTCTTTAAACCGAAACTCAAGCTGTTCGAATCGGTGCGCAACCCGGCTTCTTGTAGGGCGCGTTCAAGACCGCGCGCGTCGCGTTGCAACATCTCCAGAGTTTCCGGTTTTTCTGCAAGAACGACAGCCGTTAGGCGGCCTTCGCTGGTAATCTCCATACGCACTTCTACGCGGCCGAGTTGAGATGGATTCAATTTGATATTGATCTTGTCGGCGCCATCACCGACCGCATTCCTAATTTTGACCGCTATTTGTTCGACAGGCACCGGGGGCTGCGGAGGTTGGCGGGCGGCGGTGACCATGGCTTTATTAGTCACATGCGGCATCATAGGGTCACTCCTGTCGCAATACAAGAGTATCCCCAATTGCTATGATGTTGAGGAATCAACATTTTCGATAACTTCACACCCTTGCAACATCGCCACCTTTTTGCTGGTCTCGTTGCGTTGATTGTTAGATTTAGCATCGTAAAGTTACCTCTGTCTGGTTAATAAGTAGTTAGTGGTGCACTTTTAATTATGTTCCGGGTTTATAGGAACGCGTTGAGCGACAAGCCACTCAAGCGCGACATTACGTTGTATGACCAATTGGCTTAATCGCCCAATAACATCAAGAAATATTTGCGTGGGGCCATTGGCAATCATTGGCTGTTCTCCTGCATTCGAAGGATTTCCGCTTGGACGGAATCGGCTAACCCGATGCCGCCTGACTTCGCCATGGCCTTGCCCATTTCGTCGACCATCATTGCGCGCCAGATTTTATCTCCGGGTCCGCCGCCAAAGGGGGGGGCGGCTTCCAAATTTTGGAACATCGGCTGCAACATCTGGCCGAGGAAAAAAGCCTCAAAATCCTGGGCGACTTTCGCTGCCTCGGCGATGCTGTCCACTTTGCCCAACTGCGGCGGAACCTTGGCGGCTTGAAGGGCAAATTGGCTTTGATCGATGATTGATAGTGCTTCCATTACATCACCTGAATTTGAGCTTGCAACGCGCCGGCGGCTTTTACCGCCTGTAAAATAGTAATTAAGTCGCGCGGGCCAATGCCCAAGGAATTCAATCCATTGACCAGCTCTTGCAACGTAACTCCGGTACTCACGACCGAAAATTTCTTATTTGCGCCTTCATCAACTTGAGTATCAGTGCGGGCCACAGTGGTGGTCGTGCCAACCTCTGCAAAGGGCCCGGGCTGAGATACTTGCGCCGTTTCGGTGATACGAATAGTCAGGCTGCCCTGGGCAATCGCCACTGTGCTAAGGCGAACGTTTTCACCCATGACGATGGTGCCTGATTGCTCGTCAATGATGACCCGGGCCATTTGGTCTGGTTCGATCCGCAGTTGCTCTACATCCGTCAAAAGTCCGACCACATTGTTTTCATACCCACTTGGGATGCGCAGGACGACTGTGCCGGGATCGCTCGGGCGCGCTGCATCGGTGCCAAGAAATGCATTCATCGCCTGGGCTATGCGCCGGGCCGTGGTAAGATCTGGATTACGTAAACTGATATGAATTTTGTTCAGCTTTGTCAGATCGAAATTCAGCTCCCGTTCGATGATCCCGCCGTTGGCTATGCGCGCACTGGTGGGCACACCTTTGGTAACGGTTTCGGCATCGCCCTTTGACGTAAAACCGCCGACTGCTACTTGGCCTTGTGCGACGGCATAGACTTCCCCATCGGCACCCAGGAGCGGCGTAACAAGGAGCGTGCCCCCTAGAAGATTGGAGGAATCACCAAGCGCGCTAACGGTTACGTCTATATGGCTCCCCTGGCGCCCAAATGCAGGAAGCGCTGCCGTCACCATCACTGCGGCGACGTTTTTCGAGTTGAGACCATCCTGGGTCGGTTTGACACCCAGACGCTCCAGCATGGCAAGCAGGCTTTGCTTTGTGAAATGGCCTTCTGACAAAGTATCGCCCGTGTTGTTCAGGCCGACAACCAGCCCATATCCGACCAACGGGTTTTCCCGGATGCCTTCAATCGTCGAGACATCTTTGATGCGTGATGCGCCGTGAACGGTGCTGGGTATAATTGTGGTTACGAATATCGCGGTGGCGGCTACCACGCAAAACAATGACGTCATTGCCCGGTGCTTCTTACCCATCTTTGTGTTTGGTATTTTTAGTCCCACCATTTTCTCATTCCTTACTGCAGCCGGTCATTAAATTAGCAAATTGCCAACCAACCGCTGGTTTCGCCATTTAGACTGCGAAATCCATGCCAAGTGGAATTTTCTGCTAACTGGTTGAAAATAATTGATTAAATTTAAAGGCCCGCGCCCGTTGAAAATCAATTTGGCGAAGGATGGCCAAAAGCAGGTAGAAATTGCCGGGTGTTAGACGGAATTGGCGGAAAACTAATGAATTTCCGAGATTTTCGGCCCTAAATCTCTAGGTTTTCAGACCGGCTGCCGTTTTGAGCATTTCATCCACTGTCGTGAACACTTTGGCCGACGTGTTGTACGCTTGTTGCGACAATATCATATTGGTGAATTCTTTTTGTAGATCCGTGTTCGACAATTCGCGCGTATTAGGAACAAAATATGCGAATTCACCGACCGAGCTGCCGGCGGCACCTGTAATTGCGGGGTCATTTATCTGACGTAATATCATTCCCCCCGATTCTACAGTTGCGCTATACAGATTACCGGCATGCGCCTCTAGCGCGTCGGGATTTGTGACCGTTGCTAGTGGCAATTTGTAGATCGGTCTTTCAACGCCGTTGGTAAATCGCCCAATCACTTGGCCGAATTCGTCGAAACGGAAATTATCAAGCGTGCCTGGTTTACGTCCGTCATTTTGAAAATCTATATAAAGGTATTCGGAGCCCAGTTGCGTGACTTCCGATAGATCGAGCGTAAAAGAAACATCTGGGTCCGTTGCCATATCAACCGTGATTGTATCTGGCGTCGTGGATGAAGATTTTCCCAATGTATCGAAGTTGATTGTCAAGGGCGCGCTCACATTGGGTGTGGTGCCGGCCCCCAAAACGTTTGAGTCTGGCGTTGCATCAAGATCTGATATTATATGCAAACTCCACTCGCTTGGCGTCGCCGCGCGTGTCCAAATTAGCCCGATCGATCGTTCATCACCGTTCGAATCAAATATGCTGGCCCTTGAACTGCGGGTAGTGCCAACCGGATCGTTGGCTGGGAGGTTGGTGCCGAGCGTGGCCGTCGTAGTAGCAGCTGCCTCACTGGTGAACGCGTTCACATCGATTCGCAGAGCCACCGGTTGATCGGATGTGTTGAATACGCCTCCGGCATCAGGTTCCCAGCCCATTAGAAAGTGACCATTTTTGCCGGCTAGGTAAGTTTTACCAATTACAGCCGTGGCGCCGCCTGGGACAGTTACGCTGGTGGTTCCATCTGTTTTTTTTGTGAAACCCCCGTCGCGCGTAAAAAATTCGTCACCGGTTCCATCCGCCTTGGTGTTCATAAGAAACATGCCCTGGCCGTTGATCGATAAATTATATGGATCGGGTTCTGACAGAATGCGGCCTTGGTTCCTGACTAGAGATTTTTCTACGGACCTTACACCACCAATATCCGAATTATGCCCATAGGTAGAAGCAAGCACAGTCGAAAAACGGACGTCTGTGGATTTATATCCACCGGTGTTCATGTTCGTAATATTCTGAGATATCGCGCCGAATGCCGCAATTTGGGTCTTCATTCCCAATGTCGAGGCGGCGAATGCGCCGTACATTGCCATCTTCGATATCCCACCATTACATAAAAATTAAACTTATATCCTCCTAACATGAGCAAGGATGATGCCAACTTAGCCATCAAGTAACTATTTGAATTGAAACAATAAAATATAGTTTTTTAATTTTCTTGATACCAACCTGCTCTCAATCCCCACGGGCGCTGCAAAAATTGCCTAGCTTGAGGTTTGTAGACGAGTTGATTACCCGTTGCGGAATACTGGGTTTTCTAAGAATTCAATTTGGCATATGATTCACACAAATGAAGATATCAAACATTCGAACGGCTAAATTGGATGCTGCGGCTAAAGGCAAAAAAGCCAAAGGCACTTCTGGCGCCAAATTTTCGGATCATTTGGATCGGGTTGTGCCGGCCATCAGTGAGACCGAAACGGTTGGCGACAGCGCTCCGGTTGCTCCGGTTGCTTCAATTCTCGTTGCTCAAGAAGTAAGGCAAGACAAACCTAGCTTTTCGCGCGGTGTCTGGATTCGTCACGGCGAAGATTTACTCGATCGGCTGGAAGAAATTCGTGATCAAATATTGATGGGAGAAGTTTCCAACGAGCGATTAGAGAACTTGGCCAATTTACTGCGTACAAAGCGCGCGCAAGTTGATGACCCAGCTTTAATTGCCCTGATTGATGAAATTGAACTTCGGGCTGCAGTTGAGATAGCTAAGCTCAATCGAAGCATTTAACTTTATAACCTTTTGTTTTTAAACATTTTATATATTTCATTGCCGCAATATTGCCGCCTGACTTGGCAAGGGAGTAAAATTCTCCGCTTGACCGACCCCGCCGCAAAATTGTATTCCGCCGCCAAATGCAGGGTTAGGGGAGTTGGAGTACAGTAATGCCGAAATCACGTCCTCCTAAGTATTCTCCGTCGGAGGATGAGCCGTTTATGAATCCCCGCCAACAGGAGTATTTTCGTCAGAAATTACTGCGCTGGCGGTCCGAGCTATTGGAAGATTCAATTGAAACTCGGCATCATTTGATGGAGCAAAATTTGGCTGAGCCGGACTTGGCTGACAGAGCTTCGACGGAAACTGAACGGTCCTTAGAATTGAGGACCCGCGACCGTGCGCGAAAATTGATTTCAAAAATTGATGAGGCGTTGGAGCGAATTGAAGATGGGTTGTATGGTTATTGCGAAGACACGGGCGAGCCGATCAGCTTAAAACGGCTTGATGCTCGGCCCATCGCGACATTGAGTATCGAGGCCCAGGAGCGGCACGAGCGCGAGGAAAAAATGCATCGCGACGATTGATCTCCGTGCGCTTAATTTTTATGGTTTCAAACAAAAAAATTGGCCGGCGGATGCCTCCGCCGGCCGAAGTTGTTCCAATTCGGGTTGGAATTAGAACGGGAATATAATGTCGATGATTTGCGTTCCATAGCGGGGCATCTGGAGATCAGATAGAGTTCCCCGCCCACCATAGGCGACGCGCATTTCGGCAATTCTGGTGTGGCTGATTGTATTCTCGTAATCGATGTCTTCAGGGCGCACAACGCCGGTAACCATGACTTCGCGAAGTTCGGCGTTGACTTTCACTTCCTGGCGCCCAAAGACAACCAAGTTTCCGTTTGGAAGAACCTGCGTGACGATAGCCGCGAGCGAGACGGTAATGGTTTCCGATCGGTCGATTTCGCCGTCACCCTTGGTTGAATGTTTGCTGCCGAGACTAACTGTATTGGCAGGGAGGATGCCTTGAGGCAAAAGTTTGGTGTATTCATTCTCAAGTCCCAAC
>JABMOP010000479.1 GCA_013204125.1 Rhodospirillales bacterium
GCGCCCATGTTTTCGAACTTGTCGGAAAGCTCGATTTCCTTGGCAACGGTCACACCGTCTTTGGTGATGCGCGGTGCACCGAAGGATTTATCAAGAACCACGTTGCGGCCCTTGGGCCCCAGCGTTATCTTCACCGCATCGGCAAGTATGTTGACGCCGGCCAGCATGCGCGTGCGCGCATCTGTACCGAATTTAACTTCTTTGGCAGCCATGTTTGAAATCTCCTATAGCTGAATTAGTGGGGACTGAAGTGCAAAGCACTGGCCGTTAGGCCGCTTTCTTTGCCTTCGCCTTTTTTTCGATGATTCCGAGAACGTCAGATTCCCGAAGAATAAGCAGATCTTCGCCGTCAATTTTGACTTCGGTTCCGCCGTATTTTCCGAAAAGTATCTGATCGCCGGCTTTGACGTCCAATGGCGTGACCGACCCATCTTCGGCGCGAATGCCCGAACCGACGGCGACAATTTGCCCTTCCGACGGTTTTTCCTGAGCCGTATCGGGAATAATGATCCCACCCGCAGTTTTTTCTTCATCTTCAAGACGCCGCACCAATATACGGTCGTGTAATGGCCTGAAACCCATCATATCCTCCAGTTTGTAAGTGAAAACGCGCTGTGTTTAGCACTCTCAGCACGTGACTGCTAATAAGTTAGCCGCAAAACTCCCATCGTCAAGCCCTGTCGGCGTAATTCCAGAAGCCCGCGCCCCCCAAATTAGCAGCACTCAGGACTTCGGGCTGCTAACGCATTGTAAGTGTTGAATAAAAAATTAGAATCGGTCTAGACTTATGCCTGAAAAAGATTTGCGCCGACGAATTATATGAAGGGTGGCATATGAAAAAACGCAGACGAATTCCTAATCGCGACATGGGGAAGATGTTAAAAGGCTACTGCCTGACAACGGCGGAAGTTCTCTATCGGATTCCAGATTATCCAACTCTTCTGCAAAGCTTTATTTGGCAAACCCTCGATCTGCCACCTGAATATCCGACCCTCCTTAAATTTCTAAACTATTGGGATAGCAATTTGGACGGCCCAATTCATTCGGTGACGCTGGCCAGTACCAACCTGATTAAACCCTCATCGATACGCCGGGTCGATAATGTATGGACCCTGCACTGACCCGTATTTAGTCGCTCGAAATGGTCAAAAACTACTGGGTTCGGATTCTTTGCGGTAGCGCCGGTATAGATATATGCCGAGCGCCGCCGACAATAAGAACAACACGACGGCAAGGCTGATGCGAAGTTCCGGCTCCAATGAAATGCCGCTGCCTAAAAGCGCGAAAATCAATGTTTGCGGAAAATAGCCGAGCGCCGAGCCGGTGACGAAGGAAACGGCGCCTGCCTTGGACACGCCGGCCACCAAATTTGTGACAAAATTATTGCCGATCGGCAAAAAGCGGATCAACAGGGTCGCAGCAAACGTATTGCGTCCGAAAAATGCGTCTGCCCGGGCGATACGTCCGGAAAATTTTTTCGCAATCACGCCCCGTGCCACAAACCGGGCAAATGTGAAGGTGACAATGCAGCCCACCGCAGTCGCACCGAGTGCGATTAACGTGCCACCGACGAGCCCAAACGCGTAACCAGCCAAAAACGAGACCACTTGGCGCGGGAATCCAACGGCGACGAACAGCGCGCCGACGACAAGAAATAAGGTGGCGCCGCCGGCGCCATTTTGGCGAATGTTCTCATCGATCCAGGCTTCATCCAAAATACCGCCTCCGATGCCCCAATTTTTTAGAACAAAGCCGACAGCGACCAGAACCGCGATAACGGCCAATCCGCGTAAAATCGTGCGGTTAAAAAATTGCATATGAGTACCCGCTTAAACGCCGCCGGGCGCGTCATCGGCCGCGCCGGGCGATATAATTTCCGGATTGAGCGGCCGCTTGGCCAGCCAGGCGACGCCGCGAAGATCGGCAATACCCACCCATAAACGGTCCCAGGTGCCATAATTTGACTGGCCCGCTTGCCGGGGGCGGTGCGAAACCGCTTCGGAAATGACCCGCCCACCGGCCCGGATCATCAACGCCGGCAAAAATCGGTGCATATGGTTGAAAGCCGGAAAACTAAGATAGGCATCGCGCGGAAATATTTTGAGCCCGCAGCCGGTATCGGGCGTGTTGTCACCTAATTTAGCCGCGCGCACGGCATTTGCGATTTTGGAGGAGACGCGCTTAATCCATGTATCGCGGCGGCCTACCCGATGCCCGGCAATCATCACTGGCCCCTTTCCGCCCCCTTCGGCGCGGTAGCGTTCGATCAATTTTGGAATATCGGCTGGATTGTTTTGGCCGTCGCCGTCCAAGGTAGCGATCACCGGCGCACGGGCGGCACGAACACCGGTTAAAATGGCGGCGCTTTGCCCGGTTTTATAGGCGTGGCAAACAACATGGAGGCTCGTATTTTGGCGCGCCAACTCGTTTAACACATCGACGCTTCCATCGCGGCTGCCATCATCCACATAGATAATTTCGAATTCCGCGCCGCCCGCCAGGGCGGAACAGATTTCTGCGACCAACGGGGCGATATTTTCAGCCTCGTTATGCACCGGCACGACGACCGAAATTTGTGGTCCGGGGCCGGGTAGGATTTGTGCAAGCTCGTTTTGTTCAGCCATCTGAAGTGAGACCGGTTTTGCCAATATTGCAGCTTAAATACACGTCCCGCCCGCCCGAAACAATGCACCGCAATTGTGTGGCGCCAATCAACCCGGCGGTTTATAACCTGATCGACCAAAGCCAAACGACGGAGTGGAGATCGTGGCAGAAGGATATGCAGGCGATGTTTCGCCGACCGAAGCCTGGGACATGCTGGCC
>JABMOP010000480.1 GCA_013204125.1 Rhodospirillales bacterium
ATGATGCGCGGCACCTTCGCCAATATCCGCATCCGCAATGAAATGGCGCCCGGCACCGAAGGCGGCGTCACCATCCATCAGCCAAGCGGCGAGCAAATGTCGATCTATGACGCGGCTATGAAATATGCCGCCGACGGCACGCCCTTGGTCATCATCGGTGGCAAGGAATACGGCAACGGATCGTCCCGCGATTGGGCTGCCAAGGGCACAAGGCTTTTGGGCGTCAAAGCGGTGATCGTCGAAAGTTTCGAGCGCATCCACCGCTCCAACCTGGTCGGTATGGGGATATTGCCGCTGCAATTCAAGGACGGGCAAACGCGCCAGACCTTGAAACTGGACGGCACCGAAATCTTTGATATTACAGGTATCAAGGACGGTCTAGGTCCGCGTATGGACGTGTCTTGCCGCATTACCCGCGCCGATGGTTCGAGCGAAGATATTTTGCTTCTCTGCCGCATCGATACGGCGGACGAAATGGAATATTACCGCCATGGCGGCATTCTCCAATTTGTACTGCGCCGCTTAAACGCAGCCTAAAGTAAGTCCGGTTGGGTGTGACCTCACCGGCAATTGATTGGCGAAGAATGGCAAAATATCTTAACTTTGCAGGCATGAATTATGCCTGTTCCAGTTTCCGGCGTTTGAGCTTGGCTGCCTTGATTACGGGCGTGTGGCTGGCGCTATCCATTTCCGTCTCGCCCGCCTTTGCGGCCGAGCGTAGTCCGACGGTGGTTGAACTTTATACCTCTCAAGGCTGTTCCTCCTGTCCGCCGTCTGATGCCATGCTGGCCCGCCTTTCCAAGCGCGGCGATATTCTCGCGCTTTCCTTCCATGTCGATTATTGGGATTATATCGGCTGGAAAGACCCGTTTGCGCGGCCCGAAAATACGCAGCGTCAACATGCTTATAAGCGCATGTTCAATCGCTCCTACGTGTACACGCCGCAAATGGTGATCCACGGCTTGGTCGAAATGACTGGTTCCAACTTAGCGCAGGTAAATTCGGGGATCGAAAAATCCCTCCTGTCACCGGATGTTTCCGTTGAATTGGTCCGAAACGCTTCGGGCGGATTAAAAGTTTCAATCGGCAGACTTGCCCAACCGGCCCAAGCGTCGATCTATTTGGCGTTCTTTGACCGTGAAAATATTACCAAAGTCCGACGCGGCGAAAATCGCGGCGCGACGATAACCAATGTAAACGTGGTCCGCGAATTTAAAAAGATCGGTGAATGGCACGGCGCCGAAATGACGGTCGAGGTGGCGGCCGAGGATTTGGAACCTCATGCCGGGCGCGGTTGCGCGGTCTTTCTGCAAAGCGCGCAAACCGGCCCGATCCTGGGTTCGGCTGAAATTGATTTAAAACCCCAGAAGTAATTTCTCAATCACCTAACTCTTCCCCAGAACTGGGTGACAAAGGAATTGCCACTCGCGGCTTGGATTTACACCAAGCCGCTTTTTTTGTCTCCCGATCCGGGATTTTGGCTTTCGCCGCCCTCGGCTAAAAGATTATAATTGGCGTCTCGGTACTTATCTTGGAACGAATACCCTAAATCATGAGTGAATTTAAAACCCTCGACGATCTTGATTTTTCGGGACGCCGCGTGCTTTTGCGCGCCGATCTGAATGTTCCTTTAAATAGCGGCGGCATCGCCGATAATGCGCGCATCCGGCACGCGGCGATCAGCATCCTTGAATTGCTGGATGGCGGCGCTTCGGTGGTGCTGACCAGTCATCTTGGTCGGCCCAAGGGCAAAGCGATGCCGGAATTTTCCCTAAAGCCCATCGTTTTAGCCTTGGCGGCGGAATTGAAGGGGGCGAAGCTTAGTTTCGTTGATGGCTGGGACGGGACGAGAGCCGAAGATGCAGCAGGCAAGCTTCGGCCCGGCGAAGTTCTATTGTTGGAAAATCTCCGCTTCGAGCCCGGCGAAGAAGCCAATGATGAAAAATTTGCTGCGCGGCTCGCCAGCCTCGCCGACATTTATGTGGACGATGCATTTTCCTGTGCTCATCGGGCGCATGCCTCGATCGACGGCGTGGCGCGCAAATTGCCGGCCGCCGCCGGGCGCTTGATGCAAAAGGAACTAGAAGCTTTGGGCGCCGCTTTGGAACACCCGGAACACCCGCTTGCCGCGATTGTCGGCGGCAATAAAATTTCGACCAAACTAGGGCTCTTGGAACATCTAATGGCCAAGGTCGACCATTTGCTCATCGGCGGCGCGATGGCGCATACATTTCTGCTGGCAGGCGGATTGGATATCGGTAAATCTCTGGCGGAGCCGGACATGGTGGATACCGCAAATAGGATTTTGAAAGAAGCTGCCGAAGCCGAATGCAATGTATTACTGCCCACTGACGTGATGGTTGCGGACCGGTTGGCCAATGGCGCCGAAGGCGCGCTGGCACCGGTGGCGGCAATACCGCCTGATAAAATGGCGCTCGACATCGGCCCAGAAACCATCGCCCGGAGGAGCGAAATTGTCGCCACTTGCCGTACCGTCATCTGGAACGGCCCGATGGGTGCGTTTGAATTTAAGCCCTTCGATACCGGCACCAACCGGCTTGCAGACGCCGTTGCCAAGGCGACCGAAGCCGGGACGTTGACCAGCATTGCCGGCGGCGGCGATACCATGGCGGCGTTGGTGCAGGCTGGGGCCGAGAAGAGGTTCAGCTACGTCTCGCTTGCCGGCGGCGCCTTCCTTGAATGGCTGGAAGGGCGGGATCTTCCCGGCATCGAGGCGTTGAAGGAAAATGGAAAATAGCGGTGAAATTTGAGTGCTTATTCGCTTTTGCTGCTTTGATCCGGATACGTGGTGGATGGTCTGCCTTCGAGCCGAATTTTACCCAATAGATCATCTAGCTTTCCGCGCAGCTCTTCCGATTGCTGAAGAAGCACGGTTGCGGCGTTCAGAGCGTCACTTGAGGTTGCTGCGGCAAAGCTAAGGGCAATTTCATTGATCGAGCCAAGGGTTTCACCAATCTGGCGAATCGCCTTGATGGCCCGTTTGGTTCCGGACTGAATGGTTTCAATCCGATCGCCGATTGCCTGGCCGGTGCCGCGGCCGGGGGCATCGCCGCTCCGCTTTTCCGCCAAGAGAATAAGATTTTCGCCTTCTTCGAGGCCATCGCCGCCTGAAAGCTGAGTTTGAACCGCCAACAGACTCATTTGGTCCGAGATGCTCGACATCAGGTTTTCGATCTCGTCTATCTTATCAATGGCATCGGACATGCCGTTGACCATAGTTTCGCTGCATTCCGCTTCGCGCGCCGCCAGCGATGCATTGTGGCTGGTTTCCTCCAATTGCTTGCTGATCGCCGAAATCTGAGTGTCGGCAAGTGCGGTCGTTTCGGTGGTCACCAAGGCGGTGACGGTCGGTTGGTCTTCCGCGTCTTGTTCGATTTCGGCTTCCGGCTCGGCCGGCGCGGGCATTTGGACTTCGCTGACCGGCGGTAAATTCCCGGTGGCCTCAGACTTTCTTAAGCGCTCCTCCAGTTCGGATCGTAAATGGTCCGCCTGCAATATGTTTTCACGGAAAAAGAGCAGCGTATTTGCCAATTCGCCGGTTTCGTCATAGTTTCCGGTTGCTGGGACGGCGACCATTTGTTGGCCGTGGGCAATCCGATTTGCGGCGCTGGTAATGCGGCTGATGGGGTTGGTGACGCTGCGCATCAAGGCGGCGCCGATTAAAATGAACACAAACAGCGCTGCGCCGATACCACCGCCGAGCATCTGGCGCAGGTATAACTGCGTTGCCTTCGCATGACGCTCGGCCGTAGCAATCATGTTGGCGGCGAATGTCGTCAGGGTTTGCAAATTGGGTGCGATATAGGCATCCACATCTGCGATGCGCTGCGTCTCGCGGCTTAAAAATTCATACGTCCGCGCCATTTGAGTCAAGTCGGTTACATAGTCGGTGGACAATTGTTGGAGTGCATCTTTGGCCTGCGCGTTGATCGTGCTGGCTTTTAAAATACGGACCCATCCGCTGGTCTCATTGCGAACCAACGCTTCGCTAAGGCCCCCAATGCCGGCACTGAGCGACATTTCCAAGCGCCGTAATTTCGCTACGCCGCTAATTAACGCCACATGGGTGGTTCTGGCAACGCCCGCTTCCAGTTTGGCGCCCGAAACATCGGCATTGCCGATCATCCCGGCATTCTCGCCGATGCCGAGCAAGGCCGTGATTTTCACCGCATTTTGGAAATGTGTGGCGTGCTGCGTGGTTCCGTCGTTCAGGGTCGAAACCGTTTTTTGGGTGTCGGCGGCGGCAGGTTCATCGAGCAGAAATTTAAGATTCCGCGATAATGTCTCGGCGTGGCGGTCGTAACTTTCGGCAAGCTTGACGTTTTTGGTTGCGAGGAATTCACGTGCATCGCCACGGGACGCGGCGGCGGCAGCTTCGATTTCCCTGATGGCGGTTGAGACTTTTATCGCCGCACCCAGCCGCGCCAAAGCTTCGGTGGAACGCATGTCGGCCAGATAGAGAAGACCAGCAACGACCGCCGCCGAAACAACACCAAGCATTATGAAAATCGTGAGGCGCGTGCCCAGGCGCAATCCGCCAAGGAATGTCCGCTCTTGGGCAATATCGTCCGGCCCAATAGATGATCTACCGGCGGAATTATTTTCTGCCATCGCATATTCCTCTTTGCGGTTTTTCCGCTTTCGCCCCAAAAATGGCTCAAAATTTAAGCTTCGGGACGTTCCTCCCTTATAGGGTCAGCATGTTATATCGAATAGCTGGAAGCGGGCAATCGGGATTAAAAATTTCCCAAATAATACGTTAACTTTTTTCCGGCATACTGTCCTTAACATGAGCGATCAAATAGCCATATTACCGGATCAGCCGGTCCCAGCGGTCCCGTCCAAGCGCCCGGAAGCCTTTACAGGTTATAAGGCCGGCCAGGAGGTAAAAACCCGGGCCGGCGTTTCGACGCCGATGGATGGGTCTGAATTCGGCCGCGCCCTAACCAAACTCGACAAAACCATGGAAGACGGCGCGCCACTCCGACGCGATGTGCCGCGCGGATACTATCTCAATATAAGAGTCTGAATTTATTCAAGACCGTATAATAAGCGTCTGAATTTATTCAAGACCGTATAATAAGAGTCTGAATTTATTCAAGACCGTATAATAAGCGTCTGAATTTATTCAAGACCGTATAATAAG
>JABMOP010000481.1 GCA_013204125.1 Rhodospirillales bacterium
GCGCCGCCCAGAACAGCATCGGGTATCGCCGAATTTGACCGGGTTTCGGGCGGTGGTTTGGTGGCGGGATCGGCCTTGCTGGTTGGCGGTGATCCGGGTATCGGAAAATCAACATTGCTTCTGCAAGTTGCCGCGGCAATTGCCGCCGGCGCCACCGGCGGACGCTGTTTATATATCTCCGGCGAAGAAGCCATTGATCAGGTGCGCTTGCGCGCGGAAAGGCTCGGCCTCGCAGATACGCCGGTTGAACTGGCCGCGGCGACCAATGTGCGCGATATCGTCACTTCCCTGGACGGTGCTAAAGATATCAGCGTGGTTGTCGCCGATTCGGTACAAACCTTGTATATAGATAGCCTTGATTCGGCCCCCGGCACGGTCGCCCAGGTGCGCGCTTCATCCCAGGAATTAATCCGCCTTGCCAAACGCAATGGATTTACGATTTTCCTAGTCGGGCACGTAACCAAGGAAGGCACCATCGCCGGGCCAAAGGTCCTAGAGCATATGGTCGATACGGTCCTATATTTTGAAGGCGAACGCGGTCATCAGTTTCGCATTCTGCGCACCGTTAAAAATAGGTTCGGTCCGGCCGATGAAATCGGTGTCTTTGAAATGACCGATCGGGGATTGATCGAAGTTACCAATCCCTCGTCTCTGTTTCTGGGCGACCGCGAGAACCAGGTCAGCGGCGCTTCGGTCTTTGCCGGCATCGAAGGCACGCGGCCGATGCTGGTCGAAATCCAGGCGCTGACCGCGCCGACGACGTTCGGCACACCCCGGCGCGCTGTGGTCGGCTGGGATTCCGGGCGGCTGAACATGGTCCTTGCCGTCTTGGAAACCAGATGCGGTTTGTCGGCTGGGTCCAACGACGTCTATTTGAATGTAGCCGGGGGCCTGCGCATTTCTGAACCGGCGGCGGATTTAGCCGTTGCGGCGGCACTTATATCGTCGCTCTCTGGAACGCCCCTGCCCGCTGATACGATTGTATTTGGTGAAATCGGGCTTTCCGGCGAAGTGCGCCCTGTGAGCCAGACCGATGTGCGCCTGAGAGAAGCGGAAAAATTGGGATTCCACCGCGCGATTGTTCCAAAATCCCGCCGCGACCAGAAGAAATCAACCGGCAAACAAAATACACTGCCGTGCGATCAGATTTCTCACTTGAACGAGCTTATCGACCTGTTGGAGAACCGTGAGCCCGATCGCCACCAACGAATGGTGCGGGCCTAACATGGAATCTTTACCAATCAACGTATTTGATATTGCAGTTGTCGTGGTTTTGATCGTCGGTGCCCTGATTGGTTTGGCCGTTGGCTTTGTGCGTGGCGGATTATTTGTTTTATCGTGGCTTGGCGCCGCCCTGGTAACAATTTTTGGGTTTGCAACGGCACGCCCCTATGCCCGCCAGTATATCGAGAACCAGCTCTTTGCCGACCTTGCAGCCGGCGCTACGCTTTTCGTCGTTACCCTCGTCATTTTATTTCTGATCTCTTCGGTGCTTGGCGGATGGGTGAGAAGTAGCCGCCTGAACGCCTTAGACCGCTCCCTCGGCATGATCTTCGGGCTGGCCACCACGGCGGCAATCCTCGCGGTTGCCTATATCGCAATGGAACAAGTCTGGCCCCCCGCACAGCAACCCAAATGGATACAAGATGCCCGCTCTCTTCCGTTGATTCGCTCCGCAGCTAAGGTTTTGAACGGCGTTCTGCCCGAAGATTTCAAGTTAATCGGCGAAACTGCAAGGGACAAAATATCCGAGAAAGCCCGCAAATTAGAGCAGTTTGAAAAGCTCCGTCGATCCGCAATAGATACAGACGGCGCCGGCGCGAAAAATTTATCAGGATATGGTAAAAAAGCACGAAAAGAACTTGAACGCGTTATACAAAGTACCAAGTAATTAGATATCCGGACATGATGACAACAACCCCCATATTAGACGACCATTTTCACGATGAATGTGGCGTCTTCGGCGTCTTCCGCCACAAAGATTCCGCCGCGCATACGGCGCTCGGCCTTCACGCACTTCAACACCGTGGCCAAGAAGCCGCTGGCATCGTCACCTTCGATGGCAAGCATTTCCACAATCACCGATCGCTGGGTCTTGTCGGCGATAATTTCAGTTCGGCAGCGGTCATTGGCCGGCTTCGCGGCGACAGCGCTGTTGGCCATAACCGCTATTCAACCTCCGGCGAAACCGTGCTGCGCAACGTCCAGCCGATTTTCGCCGATTTCGAGTTTGGCGGCTTGGCGATTGGTCATAACGGAAACTTGACCAACGCCTACGCTTTGCGAAAACAACTTGTCCGGCGTGGCTGCATTTTCCAATCGACGATGGATACAGAAATCATCGTGCACCTTATCGCCATCAGTGAATATTCCACTGTTGTCGACCGTATGATAGATGCCTTGCGCCAATTGGAAGGCGCCTATTCAATTGTTGCGCTTACCAATGATGCTTTGATCGGTGTGCGTGATCCAATGGGCGTGAGGCCGCTTGTGCTCGGCCGTATTGATAATGCGCATATCCTATGTTCGGAGACCTGTGCCCTCGATATAATCGGCGCCGAATTTGTGCGCAATGTGGACCCCGGTGAAATCGTCATCATTGACGATGACGGCGTGCGCAGCATCAAACCGTTTACCAAACAACCGCAGCGCTTCTGTATTTTCGAATATATTTACTTCGCCCGCCCCGACAGCATGATGGACAATAAAAACGTCTATGATGTCCGCTTAAGAATCGGCGCCGAGCTTGCCCGCGAAAGCCATGTTGAGGCTGATATAATTGTGCCGGTGCCAGACTCGGGCGTTCCCGCCGCGATCGGTTACGCAGCAGAAGCTAACGTGCCGTTTGGATTGGGCATCATTCGAAATCATTACGTTGGCCGCACCTTTATTGAACCGGCCGATCAAATCCGCCACTTAGGGGTTCGCCTCAAACACAATGCCAACCGGGGCCTGCTCGAAGGTAAAAATGTGATTTTGGTCGATGATTCCATCGTCCGCGGAACGACGTCGGAAAAAATCGTTGCCATGGTACGCGGCGCCGGCGCCCGCGAGGTGCATATGCGTATTTCCAGTCCACCGACCACCAATTCCTGTTTCTACGGCATTGATACCCCGAAACAAGAAGATTTGCTCGCCTCAAACATGGATGTTGAAGCCATGGCGCGGCATATTGGCGCGGATTCACTGGCCTTTATCAGTATGAATGGGCTTTATAATGCCGTTGGCGGTAGCGGACGCGCTGGCGAAGATCGGCTGTATTGCGATGCCTGCTTCTCCGGCGAATATCCGATCGAATTGACAGACCAAAACGGCGGGCCGATCCCTGCACAACTTTCACTTTTGACGGAACAGGACTGATGATGGCGGAAACCGAACAGCTGAGCGGACGCCTATCAGGCCGGATCGCGTTGGTTACCGGCGCATCCAGAGGCATCGGCGCGGCCATTGCCAAATGTTTTGCCCGCGAAGGCGCCCACACCATCTTAGTGGCGCGTACCCAAGGCGGGCTCGAAGAAGTTGACGACGAAATTCGCGCCTTTGGCGGCAGCGCAACTTTAACGCCGTTGGATCTTCGGGAAATGGATAAAATCGATCAGCTCGGCGCCGCGCTATTTGAACGCTTCGGCAAGCTGGATATCTTGATGGGCAATGCCGGCCTTCTCGGCACCATGGGTCCGATCACGCATCTGGAACCGAGTGTCTGGGAAGAGACAATGGCGGTTAATGTAACCGCGAACTGGCGGCTGATCCGCTCCCTGGACCCATTGCTCCGCCAGTCGGACGCGGGGCGCGCATTGTTTGTAACTTCGGCAGCGGCGCGTATGCCGCGCGCCTATTGGAGCGTCTATGCGGTCAGCAAGGCGGCGCTTGAGATGACTGTCGGAATATATGCCCAAGAAATTGCAGAAACAAATGTACGGGTCAATATGCTGGACCCCGGTAAAACGCGAACAATCATGCGCGCCGAGGCGGTGCCCGGCGAAGACCCAATGACGCTGAAAACTCCCGAATATTTAGCCGAACAGGTGGTCGATTACGTGGTGCCCGAATTTACCAAAAACGGCGAAATCATCTTGGCAATTGAGCCGGGTGTGCCTTAGGCAAGGGGCAAAAGGAAAAGTTGCGATGAAGGAATGCAGCAAAGCCGTAATGCGGCGATTGCACGATCCAAATTTCGCCAACAGGTACTTTGTCGGAAGCGGCGTGGATATTGGCGGTGCCCCTGATCCGCTAGGGCTTTATGTGGAATTGTTCCCACGTATGCGCGGCGTTGCCACATTCGATAAAGAACAAGGAGATGCAGAAGTCCTCGAAAGCCTCGAAGATTGCAGCCAGGACTTTGTTCATTCCAGCCACTGCCTGGAACACATGAACGATCCGGCGGCGGCGATTCAAAACTGGTTTAGGGTGGTTAAGCAAGAAGGCCATTTGATCGTGACTGTGCCCGATGAAGACCTCTATGAACAAGGCCGCTTTCCAAGTACGTGGAACGGCGATCACAAGCATACATTCACCATCTTTAAGGCGCGCTCCTGGTCGGATAAATCCGTCAACCTTTTGGAACTTATCATGGGCCTTGGCGCGGCAGCGGAACTGGTCCGGCTCAGCGTCCTCGACGAAGGGTTTCGCCATACCTTGCCCCGGTTCGATCAGACCATGACGCCGATCGGCGAATGCGGCATCGAATTCGTTATCCGCAAACGCAGCGCCGCTGAAATGGAAGCCGGCGGGCGGGTACCACCGGCGGGAGTTGTCTCGAAGATGGAAGCGTACCTTCTGACCGGATTCACCTTCGATTAGTCATTTTTTATTCGATCTAATTTGGGCGCGAATTGCACGAAACCGTTTATTTCCATTTTTGAGCTGCAGCCGGCTCATACGCTGTTTCAACTTTTCTAACTCGCGCCTGGGATCGATATCATCCCGGTAGCGCATGGCCGCCGCCGCCTGTTCGGCCGCCAGGGCGAACCAGACGTAGCTTTCAGTTAAATCGCGCTCCAGCCCCCAGCCCTTTTCATACATCAACGCCAAGACCATCTGCGCCCCGGCGTGCCCCTGAAAGGCAGCTTTCCTGTACCATGAAATCGCCTTGCTATAATCGTTTTCCACGCCGCGGCCATCGAAGTAGAGATCGCCAAGGGAAAATTCAGCATCCGGGTTAAATCCGAGCCCAGCAGATTTTAAGTACCATTGGGCGGCGCGGGCATAATCTTGGCGGACGCCTTGGCCCTTTGCATATAGCCTGCCCAGCGCATACTGCGCAGCAATGTGCCCCTGCCCGGCGGCACGGCTGAATAACTTGAACGCTTTGCGCTCATCAATCTGGCCCGCAAGCCCATCCCGATAAATAATACCGGCTTCGAATTCGGCATCGACATCTCCCTTTTCGGCGAGCGGGATTAACCGTTCCAGTCTGGCGGTATGATCCTGATGCACCGGGTTCGTCTTTTCTATAAACAGCGCGCCGAAGAGAAACCAAAACAAGAATGCGAGCCCGAGAAAAATAAACGGCGCCGCTACGATCGCCCACTTTGTGGGAATCAATAGCCATAAGATGTTCAGCCAGAGCCGCATCTGCTCATGAATTTAGGATTGAGAAAATCAAAACGCGTCAGCGCACCGGTCCCGCACCGGCCGGAATATGGCCGACGGTCGGCATCAATTCGCCATGCGGCTTTGGCACGGCGAAGCAATTCACATTACCTAGAGAATTATAACAATAGACCTCATCCATCACGCCAATTTCATCTTCTTCACAGTAGGTTTGGCCCAAATTTTTACGCACGGTGGAACAATTTTTCCCCGTCCGATAGGACACGATATGGTCGGTGATGGTTTTATCGGTGCCGATAATCGAAATGCCCTCTAGACCGGCAAGGGGCGGAAATGCCGTCGGTGCGCCGGGCACCAACGCGCACCCGGCAAGACCGGCCATAACTATCATAACCCATGAAAGTTTTAGTGCCCGCACACCCATCTCCGTCTTTGCCCGGCCAAGCCTATCCAGCCCGCGACCATTAATTTCACTATAGCCGCCCATGCTTAAAGAGGCCTTAATGAAAAAACGATTATAATTCAATTGGTTATAAATATTCTCTTCAGCTAATGTCGACAGATGCGGTTGGATTTGCGTTGGCCTATTCGGCGGGCTATTTTAGCGCGCCCTCAGGTGGCGGAATTTGGCCCGAGGTTGACTAATAAAGATTGAACGAGGGTACCCGATGGCTGAAAGAGATCCGGAACAGGACAGTCTATTTAAAGAAATAGACGATGATCTGCGCCATGAACACTATGCCAAACTTTGGAAAAAGTACGGCAAATACGTGATTGGCGGTGCTATCCTGTTCGTTGCTGCCGTCGGCGGGTTTCAGCTTTGGAAAACCATCGACATTAATCAGCGTACCGAAAGCTCAACCCTTCTCCTCCAAGCCCTGAAAGCAGTGGAAGGCGAAAAGGCGGACGAAGCAGATGCAATCCTCGCCAAGCTGGCCGAAGATGCCGGCGCCGGCTATTCGGTGCTGGCCCGCTTTAACCGTTCCGCCATACTGGCCAAAAAGGGTCAATCGGGCGCGGCGGCAGAAGCCTATCTCCGCATTGCCGAAGATGATGGCGTCGACAAGTTATTTCGCGACCTGGCTTCGGTTCTTTCCGTTTTGCATGATTTGGACGGCGGCGATTCAGCTCGATTGCAAGACCGATTGGCGCCGCTCATGAAAACGTCCAATCCGTGGCGCCATAGCGCCAAAGAACTCACCGCCTTGCTGGCGCGTAAATCAGGCGATGTGAAGCGGGCGCGCACGCTTTACCGCGAACTTACCGATGACGGCAGCACACCCGCCGGAATTAGGGCGCGCGCCGCCGAAATGACCGCCATCTTGGGTGGTTAAGAATGGACATTTCAAATAGTTTTAGCAGCGTCGCGAGCCGCGCAATTTCAATTGTCGTGATCGCCGTTGTTTTAAGCGGGTGCGATGGGAGGTTTCTTGGACGGCGAGATGCGCCGCCCCTACCCGGGAAACGGATTTCCATCATGGTCCATCAGCAATCGCTGACACCGGATGCCAAAACCGAAGGCGTTGAAATATTGCTGCCGCGCCCGACGCCGAATGCATCCTGGCCCCAGGCCGGCGGCTATGCCAATCACGCAATGCACCATATTCAAGTGAGTGGCGACATCCGCGAAGTCTGGTCAATATCGGCCGGTGAAGGCAGCAGCAGTTCAGGAAGAATTACATCGCAGCCGGTGATCGGCGGCGGCCGGATCTTCGTATTAGATGCGGAAACCGAACTTGGCGCGTTCGATGCCAAAACGGGAAGTGAAATATGGCGCGTCGCCCTGATGCCCAAAGACGAAGGCGATGGCTTGTTCGGCGGCGGCGTTGCCTATGATTCCGGCCGCATTTACGTGACAACCGGGTTCGGGCGGGTTTTCGCGCTCGAAGCGGCAAGTGGAAAAATTTTATGGCAGCGTGATCTTGGCGCTCCCATGCGCACGGCGCCATCGGTCCGCGGAAACCGGGTGTTTGTGATTACGATCACAAATAAATTTTTCGCCCTTGATGGCACCGGCGGGCAGGTTCTTTGGACCCATGCCGGCATCGAGGAAGCAACCAACCTTCTTGGTGGCGGTGCGCCGGCGGTGGACGGCGGAACGGTCGTCGTTGCCTATTCGTCGGGCGAAATTGTGGCGCTTCGGGTCGAAACCGGACAGGTCTTGTGGTCCGACTCCCTCAGCAATGCCCGGCGTATTCGGGGCTCCATTACCCTTGCTGCGATCCGGGGGCGTCCTGTTATCGACCGTGGTTTGGTTTTTGCCATATCCAACTCCGGATTGCTTGCCGCCATTAATCTGCGCACGGGAAGGCGCCTATGGGAGCGCAATATCGGCGGCGTCGAAAGTCCGTGGATTGCCGGTGATTACTTATTCGTACTTTCCAACGAATTCGAACTGATCGCCCTTAACCGCCGCAACGGGCAGGTACATTGGGTCACCGCCCTGCCCCAATGGGAAGACCCGAAAGATAAAGAAGGCCGGATAAACTGGATTGGCCCAATCCTGGCCAGCGACAGATTGATCCTGACAAATTCGATTGGCGAAGCCTATTCCATATCGCCATACTCGGGAAAAATTCTCGGCAAGGTGGGGATGCCCGATGGCGTCAATATCAGTCCCATCATCGCCCAGAACACCATCTATTTCCTGACCGACGACGCCAAACTCGTCGCCTTCCGGTAAGGATATTTTGGATATGGACGCGCGCCTTTCCATCGCCATTGTCGGTCGTCCGAACGTCGGCAAATCGACGCTGTTTAATCGGCTTGCCGGTAAAAAACTGGCGATCGTCGATGATACGCCGGGCGTCACCCGCGACCGCCGCGAAGCGCCGGGCAGGTTGGGTGATCTGGATATTCTGCTGGTCGATACCGCAGGTTTTGAAGATGCCGTCGACGACAGCCTCGAAGCCCGCATGCGCGATCAAACGAACCGCGCCGTCATCGATGCGGATGTGGCGCTGTTCCTGATTGACGCGCGCGCCGGGATCACGCCCTTGGACGAACATTTTGCCAATTGGCTACGCACCCAGGACATGCCGGTGTTTTTGGTTGCCAACAAATGCGAAGGCCGCGCCGGCGAAGCGGGCCGGCTGGAAGCATTCAACCTCGGGATGGGGGAACCAATTGCCCTATCGGCGGAACACGGCGACGGCCTGGTCGAACTCTATGAAGCCATCCAGCCAATCGCCGACGCCAAGGCATATCGGCTGGCAAGCGGTGACGAGGATGCCGCCGAAGGCGACAGCGAAGCGCCCCTGCAAC
>JABMOP010000482.1 GCA_013204125.1 Rhodospirillales bacterium
CAACGGCGAGAGGGGCGAAATGGAAGCGTTGGCCGCGGCGGCGACGCATTTGGACATACATTCCATGCGGCGCTTGCAATACGCCTTGGATCAGATAAAAGCGCCGCATGGAATGGATGACGAGCCGGTCTCCTTCGATTCCGCCGAAGCCTGCGCCCGGCTCGAAGAACTGATTGGCCAATGATGGACGAAAATAACATTCTGTTTCGCATATCCACCTGGATAGTGCCTTTGTTGCTGGCGGTCCCGTTGCACGAAGCGGCGCATGGATGGGTTGCTTACAAGCTGGGCGATGACACTGCCTACCTTGCCGGGCGCGTTACCTTCAATCCTTTCAAGCATGTGGATTTATTCGGCACTCTTATCATACCGGCTTTGCTTTTGTTTGCGTCGGGCGGGGCCATGATGTTCGGCTATGCGAAGCCGGTACCGGTGAATTTTTGGAATCTTCGTTCCTTTCGCCGCGACATGGTTTTGGTGGCAATCGCCGGCCCGTTTTCAAACTTGTTTTTGGCGGTGGCGTCGGCGGCGCTCTTTCATATTGTGCCAATGGCGCCAAAATTCGCCCAAGCGTGGATTGCTTCGACGCTTTCGGTTTCGATGCTCATTAATTTGATTCTCTTTTTCTTTAATCTCATTCCTCTGCTGCCGCTCGATGGCGGGCGCGTTTTGACAGCAATTCTGCCGCCTTCCTTGGCCCGCTCCTATGCCCGTTTGGAACGGGCGGGCTTTGCCATTATTCTAGGCGCCTTGTTCCTGTTGCCATGGATCGGCAACCAATTGGGTATGGATTTGCATATATTCCGCTGGATCGTTGGTGTTCCGGCATTTGCGACGATGGATTTTATCATCCGCCTGGTAGGGTTTGGCTAAAGTTATGAGCGAAAACGACAACAACATGACCGATGAAGTGATCGTCAAGATGACCGGTGAAACAGTGGTCGATGAATTCGAGGCGGATGCACCGAGCATCCCGATTTCTGACCAAGAGTTGATGGTCGATGTGGGCGGCTTTGAAGGACCGCTGGACGTGTTGTTGAACCTCGCGCGCAGTCAAAAAGTAGACATCACGCAAATTTCCATATTGGAGCTGGCCGATCAGTATCTTGTCTGGGTGACCCGAGTACGCCGCACCAATTTAGAGCTGGCGGCGGATTATCTGGTCATGGCGGCGTGGCTCGCCTATTTAAAATCAAGGCTGTTGTTACCAGAATTGTCCGATGGCGATGAGCCGAGCGGCGAAGAACTGGCCGCTGCGCTGGCCTATCAAATGCGCCGCCTTGAATCGATGCAGGAAGTTGGCGAGCGGCTGATGGCAAGGCCGAGGAAGGGTCAAGATTTTTACCCGCGCGGCGCCCCGGAAAAATTCGGCTATACCGCCACTTCCATTTTTGAAGTCAGCCTCTTCGATCTTTTAAGCGCCTATGGCGAACATACACTGCGATCAAACATTCACACCCTCAGGATCGAACCTTCGGATCTCTTTTCACCCGAAGACGCTGTTCTATTCATGACCCGGATGCTGGGTGAAATGCCCGACTGGACGAATTTGGTTCAGTATCTCCCGATCGAGCTTAAGGACGATCTGGTCAGCCGCTCGGCGCTGGCATCTACCTTGGTCGCGGCGCTGCAACTCACCAAAGAGGGCAAATTGCGTATGCGCCAGAGCGAAATGTTTGGACCAATATACGTGAACGCCGGCAACGCCGAGCGGGCAACAACAGGCGAGAAATTTGAATGAGCGACATCGACGGCCATCATCTTAGATTATTGGAAGCCTTGATCTTCGCTTCATCCGATCCTGTGCCCTTATCGATTATGGCAGATCGATTGCCCGATGGTGCGGATTTGGAGGCGCTGATTGAGGCTCTCCGCGATCACTATGCCGAACGCGGGGTTAATTTTCAGAAAATTGGTAAAGGCTGGGCATTTAGAACGGCACATGATCTCGCCCAACAATTGACGGTCGAGCGCAAGGCGACCAGAAAGCTTTCCCGGGCGGCGGTGGAAACCTTGTCGATCGTTGCTTATCATCAGCCGGTAACGCGCGCCGAGGTCGAGGAAATTCGCGGCGTCGGTTTGAGCAAGGGCACGATGGACGTTTTGTTCGAAGCCGGATGGATTCGCCCGCGCGGCAGGCGCCGGACACCCGGCAGGCCAGTGACCTGGGGCACTACCGAGGAATTTTTAGATCACTTCGCTTTGGAAAGCCTGGACGATTTGCCGGGTCAGGAAGATTTGAAGGCTGCCGGGCTTTTGGACAAGCGGCCGGCTGTACAGACCTTGGGTACACGGGCGCTCCCCTTTCCGATGTCGTCCAATGATGATGAGGAGGGGGCGGGTGAAGAGGACGATGAAGATGATTTTTCCGATATCGAGCCTCTCGATCCGGACGACGGTGACCAACTGGCCGAAGCCAACTCGGATTAGGTGACAGATGGCGAGAGTTGATGTGTTCCTGACCGTATGGGGTGAGCACTTCGTCAATAAATTCCTTGAATATTCGCTGGTCAGTCAACTTTCGCCGGGCAATATACCGGCCGCCGCCCGCGAAGCCGATTTATATTTTCACATCTATACGGACCGGGCCTCGGAGCCCTATTTTTATCCCGCTATCGCGGCGCTCAAATCCGAAGCCGAAGTCGAATTTTTATTTTTCGAAGATATTTTGTACCGCGAAGGCACCTTGGCCAATGCCGTGCAAAATTCCGATCCGGCGACGATAAAGCATAATGTTCAGCGCATCACATCGCATGATCTAATCGAAAAATCGGATTTAAACAATGCATCGGCTTTGGTGCTTTTAGATTCGGATTTTATTTTTTCGGAAGGTTCTTGGGCTGCGATGATCGAACGCTTTCAGGGCGGTGCAAAAGCTATCTGCGCGATGTTTATGCGTCTGGCCGAAGAAGGCGCGCGTGGGCGCCTTGAGGACGCGCTGCCGGGAGGTATTCAAGCCCGCGAATTGGTTAAAATAGGTTTGCAGGCGATGCATCCGATTGCCGAGCGGATGTTCATAGATGCAGAGCCGTTTTCCATCTATCCGTCACAAATCAATTGGCGCGCCGGCGAGCACGGCTTTATTTCCCATTGCTATTTCCCTCATCCGTTGCTGGTGGCACCGAAGCGCGGTGGCGGCGGCTATTCGAGCACCATGGATTATGAATACGCGCTGCGTGCGGTGTCCAACGACAACGATATTTATCTTTGCCCAAATTCAGACGAATTGCTCATTTGCAAAATGTCCCCCGGGGCTTATCTGAGTGATCTGGAGGTTGGATCCCCTCCAAGTATCAGCCAGATTGCGCAATTTGCGATCAATAATACCAACCGCCGCCATCATTTATTTTTTTCACAGCCGGTCCGCTATGTTGCCGGCGGCGATGACGCGATGTGGGCTTCGGTTGAGGCGGATGCCCAAAAATTTATCGGTGCCGTCGACAGTGCTATTGAATTGATGCTTGCGGGGGCCGCGCCCGGCGATGCGCGTAACCTGGTTCGTCTCAAATCTTATCTTGGTCCGATCGAAGATTTTATGTCGCCGCAGACGCAGTCGAGATTGAGCGGCATTCTGCCTAGATAATGCTTCTTATCGCCCGTTTTTTTACGGCTCATTTCCATTGCGCCCAAATTTCCATTAAGATCGCCTCTGGCGAAATATTAGCGCACGAGGGAAGGCGCATGGTCGATCAGTTAATGGAAGCCGAAGCAAAATCGGTAGCCGAGTGGCATGCTGCCGGTGAAGTGGTGCTCGTTGATGTGCGCGAGGTGAGCGAATATTCGTACGAGCATATCGCGGGATCGTTCTTATTGCCGCTGTCATTTTTGGACACCGAGCTATTTCCAATATTGGGCAAAAAAATTGTGATCATCTGTCAGATCGGAAAACGCGCCGCGGCGGCGCAGAAACAATTGGCGGAAGCGGGCATAACGGACACCGTTTGCCTGGTCGGCGGGATCGATGCGTGGCGCGAAGCCGAACTGGAATTGGAAGGCACCCGCTACGAAGAAGCCGATTACTCGATCTAAGAAATTTTAAGCGCGTCGACTTTAATTCGTTATCAGACGTTACGCGGGCGTCCAGCCTCGGGCGCAGGTCTCAGAGGAATAAATTTGGCAGACACCCAAAATATCGGCGCCGGCCCTCGCCTTCGCTCGGCTCCTTTGCAGTTGTTGTCGGAAAGGGACTTTCGGCGCGTCTGGTTTGCCGGTGCGATGTCGGGGATCATGCGTTGGCTCGACGTATTGGCGGTCAGCGTCTATGTGCTGCAGGAAACGGGCTCGGCGTTCTATGTTGCCTTGACCTTGTTCGTGCGCATTATCCCGATGTTTTTTTTCGGTGCCGTGGCGGGTGCCATTGCCGAACGGGTGGACCGAAAGAAGCTGCTGATCATGAGTATTCTTTTCCTCGCCTGTATCTATGGCATTTTGTTCTGGCTGGCTTACACCGGGGCAATCCAGGTCTGGCAATTGGGCATCGTGGTCTTTTTCAGCGGCATGTTCTGGACTTTGGAGCTGCCAATTCGCCGCACCATGATCGCGGAAATTGCCGGGATTGAACGTATCGGGGCGACCATGGGCCTCGAATCTTCGACCACCAATTTCACCCGCATGTTGGGGCCGTTGCTGGGCGGGTTTTTGTTTGAACTTTACGGCCTGCCGGGGACTTTGGTCTTGGGCGCCGGCCTCTATTTGCTGGCGGCAATTGCTTTGTTGCCGGTTGAATATGCCAGCCTGCCGTCGTCGGAACGTCCTTCCATTCTTACCAACCTAATTGAAGGCTTCCAATTCGTTCGTTCCAGCCGCCCTGTTATGGCGACCTTGGCGATTACACTGGTCTTGAACCTGTTTGGTTTTTCCTTTGTGTCGATGATCCCTGTGATCGCCAAACAAGAGCTGGGCCTCAGCCCTTTTCCCACCGGCGTTTTGATGTCGGCGGAAGGCTGCGGCGCCTTTGTCGGCGCCTTGCTGATTGCCTTTTATGCCCAACCGGGACGTTTCCACCAAATATATTTGGTCGGATCAGCCATCTATCTGGTCTGCATCATGGCGTTTGCGACTTCGGGAGCATTTGGGCTCTCGGCTATTTTTTTGTGGCTTGCGGGGTTCGGCGTTGCCGGCTTTGCGTCGATGCAGTCGGCTTTGATTATCGCCAATTCGCCGCCGGAAATACGCAACCGCACGATGGGTGTTTTGACCATGTGCATCGGTATTGGCCCGCTTGGCATCCTAGTTGTCGGCACCTTGGCGGAGAATTTTGGCGCCGCTACCGGTGTCTTGATAAATTCCGGTACTGGCTTGATAGCGCTCATTGTCTGCGCCATCCTGTGGCCGGAAATGAGGCGTCTGAGGGCCACCGAATAGGGCCAATGTTGCCCTCAAACGGCTAAACTGCCATTATGCGCCCAACTTCAGCTAAGCATTTATGAGAGAACAAAAAAATGGGTAGTTTCAGCATCTGGCATTGGCTTATCGTGTTGGTCGTTGTTTTGGTTCTCTTCGGCGGGAAAGGTAAAATTTCGCAGCTCATGGGCGATTTCGGCAAAGGCCTTAAATCATTCAAGAAGGGCATGAAAGAAGAAGCCGCTGTCGAAGACGACACCACTCAGACACGATCCGAAAGCTCGGTAACCGATGCCTCCAAGGACGAAGAAAAAAAGCCTGCCGAGCAGGCGTGATTTATTTCTCTTCGGTCTAGATAATAATGTTCGATATCGGTTGGCCTGAACTCCTCCTCGTTGCTGTCCTCGTGGTCGTTGTCGTTGGCCCCAAGGAATTGCCGCGCGTGATGCGCCTTGTCGCCCATTGGATGGGTAAGGCGCGCACCTTGTCACATGAATTTCGCGGCTATGTGGACGACATGGTGCGCGAAGCCGATTTGGAAGACATCAAAGATCAGATTACCGGCGGCGGCGGGTTGGACCCAACCTCGATGGCCGAAAATATCATAGATCCGGACGGCGACATCAAAGCGGCGATGGATTTTGGCACTGACTTCGATGGTCCTGTTATTCCCGATGACGCGGCCGAACTGAACGACGGTAATACCGGCGACGACGACGGTGGTAGCGGCGCGCCCGACGATGAGCCTGAGCCTGAGCCTGAGCCTGAGCCTGAG
>JABMOP010000483.1 GCA_013204125.1 Rhodospirillales bacterium
GCGCGGCGCTTGCCGCCGAAGTCGCCGCCGGCTGGCCGGATGCGGTATCCAAGCTGATCCTGATTGCGCCTTACGGGCTTTACGAAGAAAGCGATCCGACCGCCGATGTCTTTGCCCAAACGCCCGATAACCTGGCAAGCATGGTGTCCGCCAAACCCGATGAATACAGCGCCTATATAGAAGTGCCCGCCGGTGAAGACGATGTGGAATGGGATTTGACCTTGTTCCGCGCGCAAATGGCGGCGGCGCGTGTTCTTTGGCCGCTCGGCGATACGCGGCTGGCCAAGCGATTGGGCCGCATCCATCAGGAAACGCTCATCATCTGGGGCGCCGACGACAAGATTATCCCGCCCAGCTATGCAGAAAAGTTTGCCGCCGCAATTTCCGGACCAACCACAATCGCCGTCATCGAAGGCGCCGGGCATAAGGTCGAGTTTGATGCGCCGGATGCGGTCGCCGATGCGGTGAAGGCATTTTTGTAAGCGGGGCATGAGACCATGAAAATATCACTGTTTTGCAACACCCGGTATATGGGCCCGGCGGTGCGCGGCACCTGGCCTGTGCCCGCGACCCAATATTCCACCGACATTGCGCATGCCTCAATGAACCTTACTTTGGCTCAGGCGAAATTGGCCGACGAAGTGGGGTTTGATTGGATTTCGGTGGCCGAGCATCATTTCGCGCCGTTTTCGGTAACCCCTAATCCGATGGTTATGGCCGGCGCCATGAGCCAAGTGGTGAAGCGCGCCAAAATCGCGCTTTTAGGCCCGGACTTGCCGATCCTAAATCCGCTCAGGGTGGCCGAAGAATTGGCGATGCTCGATACCATGACCAATGGGCGCATCGTCGCCGGGTTATTGCGCGGCACGCCAAACGAATATGTCACCTATAACGTTAATCCAAATGAATCGCGCGACCGGTTTTCCGAAGCGGTTCAATTGATCCGTAAATGCTGGACCGAAACACAGCCCTTTGGCTGGCAGGGGCGTTATTACGAATATCGCTCGATCTGCATTTGGCCGCGCCCGGTGCAACAGCCGCACCCGCCCATGTATATGTCCGGATCGTCTGAACAATCGGGAAAATTTGCCGCCGATAACAAGATCGGGCTTGGCTTTGCCGTGACCACATTGCCGGCGGCAACCAAGGCCGCAAAATATTACCGCGAACAGGCTGCCGCCGCCGGCTGGACGCCAACGCCCGACGATATCATTTACCGGCTTGGTATTCATGTCGCCGACACCGACGAAGAAGCTCTAAGCGATATTGTCGAAGCCGGCGCAGACAAGCCGCGCGCCGGTATCACGCTGATGAATATGGCCGTCTTGGATGCCGTCAGAGACAGTAAATATTTCGGCGCGGATTCGGAAAAACAGCGCGAAAGCTCAATCGCCACGCATGGCCTCGAAGAAAAAGTGAAACTGGGCGAATTGCTGGTCGGCTCACCGGCAACGGTTGCCTCGCAAATCAAAACAATCGCAGACGAGCTTAACCCCGGCATTTTGGATTTCATCTGCGCCGTTCAATTGGGCGAACGCACCGAGAAATCCATTCGTTTGATTGGCGAAAAAGTGCTGCCTCTGATCAGGGATATGTAATCGGCCAACACCAAGCTAAATGATGAAAACAGGGTAGAATTCAATGGCAAAGAAAACAAAAAAGGCGCCCGGCGCCGCATTCACCGAAGCCACCGTCGAAGCCGACGGGTTCAATATTCGCTACCTGGAAGCGGGCACGGGCGAGGCGTTAGTCTATATCCATGGCGCGACTGGGATCAGAGTGTCGCATACCCATGACTTATTGGCCAAAAGCTACCGGGTAATTGTGTTTGAAGTTCCTGGTTTCGGGGCATCGCCGGCCAACGAAAAATCCAAGAATATGGATGATCTTGCAGGCACGCTTTGCACGGCGCTCGGCAATATGGGCATCGAAAGTTACAATCTGATGGGCATGTCGTTCGGCGGCAAAGTGGTGCTGTCGATGGCTTTGCTTAAACCGGATGCCGTCAAATCCATTGTTCTATTATCATCGGCGGCCATCCGGCCGGAAAATTCCAAGCCCCCGGAAGGCACGCCGGAAGAAATTGCGGCGCTGCAATTCGCTCATCCGGAAGACCAGCCGCCGATCAAAATTCCGCCTGCCGATATCCAGGCAAAGCAACTGGCCTTGGTCAAACGCATGATGGGGCCGCCCAGGGACGAAGCATTTGAAAATGCGTTGAAGGAATTGGAAGTGCCGGTGCTTGCTATGTTTGGCACCGTCGATCGCTTGATCCCGTTGGAAATGGCCCATCACTATGCCGAACTCTTGCCCAACTGTCATTTGATGATGGTCTATGATGCGGCGCATGCGATGGACGTTGACCGCCCCGAAGCCGTCTCATCGGTGGCCGCTGATTTTCTGGAACGTCAGGATAAATTCCTGGTGCGCCGGCAAAGCGACATGATCCATCCGTAAATCCCGTGCCGCGCCTAAGGAGTAATAAAACATGGCCGATAAAACCCTAGCTGCCGTGGCCATTGATGTGATGACGACCGAACTTCGGGAATTTGATATTCCGGAAATCGGGCCCGATGCGGGCTTGCTTGAATTGGAAGCGGCGGGCATCTGCGGCTCGGACTGGCGCACCTATCAATCGACGCCGACGGAACGCATCATGGGCCATGAAAATGTCGGGCGTATTGCCAAAATCGGTCCTATCGCCGCGCGTAACTGGAAATTGAAAGAAGGCGACCGCATTACGCTGGAAGAATATGTGCCGTGTGGCCAATGCGCCCTCTGCCGGTCCGGTGATTTCCGCTTGTGCCGGGAAACCGAAGTGTTCGGCGTCGATA
>JABMOP010000484.1 GCA_013204125.1 Rhodospirillales bacterium
ACCGAAGTTATTTCGCAGCTCATGACGATGGCAATCCAGGACATTGATCAATCTTCGGTCAGACATTGAATTTGAAGTTAAAATTCGGCCAGACATTGAATTTGGCCGTGTAATCTGGAATAAATGCACTCATGAGCGATCAAGGCATAGATCCTAAACTTCTGGAAATACTGGTCTGTCCCCTGACCAAGGGACCTTTGCGCTATGACGCAGACGCGAACGAGCTGATTAGCGATCAGGCCAAATTGGCCTATCCCATCCGCGATGGTATTCCGATCATGTTGGTCGATGAAGCACGCGCCATAGAAGATTGACCGCCGCTCTATCCTAGACAGCTTCGCCTTTTAAAAGTTTTGGCAATCGCCCGGCGGCGCCCATGGCGTGACGCATGAACACTTTTTTCAAAGGCCCCGATTTATTCACCGCCGCCAAGCCGACATCCCGGGCCAAGCGCACCGGCGCCAAATCATTTGAAAACAGTCGGTTGAGGCCGTCGGTCAATGCCAGCATTACCGTTGTATCGAAGCGGCGCCACTGATCGTAACCCCGAAGCACGTGGCTGGCGCCAATATCCAGGCCGAGCCGATGCGCATCAATCAGCACTTCGGCCAAAGCCGCGACATCGCGAAGACCCACATTCAGCCCTTGGCCGGCAATGGGGTGCATACCGTGTGCCGCGTCGCCGACCACGGCAAGGCGCTTGTCTGAATAATTGCGGGCAAATTGCAAATCCAGCGGGTAAGACCAACGCGGCCCGTTCAATTTCAAATCACCCATGAAGTCGCCGAACCGCGCCGCCAATTCCTTTGTGAACGCAGCGTCATCCAGCGCCATCAGGCCGGGTACGTTTTTGTCCCGCTCCGTCCACACAATTGACGAGCGGTTGCCGGAAATGGGCAGAATGGCAAACGGACCGGACGGGTAGAAATGTTCATGCGCCACATTGTTGTGGGGTTTCTCATGGGCGATGGTGCAGACAATGCCGGTTTGATCGTAGGACCACCTGGTCAGTGGGATTTTGGCGTGTTCGCGCACCTGGGAGCTACGCCCATCGGCGCCGATAATTAAAGCCGCGCGCAGCTGCACGCCGTCTTTTAGGCGCACCCGCACATTATTTTCGTCCCGCGTAATGTCGTTTATTTCGGCTGGGGCCAGATAGCGCACCGATGTCAGCTCAGCCAGCCTAGCAAACAGCGCTTGGCGCATATGCCTGTTCTCGACCATATAGCCGAGCGGTTGATCTCCGATTTCCTGGTGGTCGTAATGAAGAAACAAAAGCGAATCGCCATCGGCGACGCGAATATCCAGTATCGGCGTTGCTTCGGTGAGATGCTGCCAGACGCCGAGCCGCTCGAGCATGCGCTTCGGCGCTTGCGCAATTGCCGAAGCGCGCCCATCAAAACCTTCGTCCAGCTGGCCGCGAGCAATAAGACGGTCGACCACCAAAACGCTCAATCCGGCCTGACCAAGCGCGATGGCCTGGGTTGCACCGACAAGGCCGCCGCCAACAATCAACACATCGGCGGAATGATCTAAGTTCATTTCTGAGGTCACGGCAATTACTCGGGTCCAATTCTAAATCTGTGCCCAGTGTAACCGCGCCGCCCCCTTCAATCAAAGCGCCTAATTAACAGTCATATCTATTTTATGCATAAAAAATAATCATAATTAGCCTTGTTTTTTATCCCAAATTCAAATGTTTAGAGATAAGCGATTGATTTTAAACACTATTAGATAACTGGCACGATACTTGAAACTACATCCCGTGACGCGGTCTTCGGGGGGGAGCCTGGATGCCGCCGTTTCGAGCTTGAATTCGGCGCATTGCCGAAAATCAAGGAGCTAAGTGAAGGAGCCGTGTTGTGAAACTCATTGTCGCAATCATCAAGCCGGCGAAACTCGAAGAGGTTCGGGAAGCACTGGTCGAATGCGGCGTTCAAGGACTGACGACAAGTGAAGTCTCCGGTTTTGGACGTCAAAAAGGCCATACGGAAATATACCGGGGTGCCGAATACGCTATTAGTTTTGTCCCTAAAACCAAAATAGAAGTTGCAGTTGCCGACGGTCAGGCCGATGCCGTTGTGGAGGCGATTAAATCCGCCGCCGGCACCGATAACATCGGCGACGGAAAAATCTTTGTTCTCGATCTTGCTGGGGCTGTGCGCATCCGCACCGGCGAGACCGG
>JABMOP010000485.1 GCA_013204125.1 Rhodospirillales bacterium
AAACAACTTGTTCCAAAGAGCGCTAATTTTGGCGAATGTAGCGCCCGAAACATTAGATAAGCAATAGCCAAATCCCACAACTGACTGCCGCCAAACGGCAACAATAAGCGGGCCGGCATTTTGTAATAAATCCGACTTCATATCGAATAGATCGGCACGAGCGCCCATCCAGCCGCTAGATTTATATGGAATATTTTGGACGGAAAAACCGTCCGGCGGACGCACTGCACCCGCGGATTTAAGATTGATCGGCATTTTGACTCTCCCATTTTAGCCCCATTTACCGGAGCAACGGTAAGAGATGCAGGAATCATGCCCCTGCCACTGCAACGCCTACCGGTCGTTACAGAAACACAATTGCTGTGAATGGCGGTTAAAATCTACCGGTTAGGCAAAAATTGCCGAGATGGCCCAGGCCAAAACCTAGTGACGCGCAAATGCCGCCTTTTATCTTTTTGCGCCGCCCTTTTTAGACGCACTTTCCGGTGCGCCGAAGGTTACATCGAGCCGCCGCGCGGTCGGCACAAGATCGCGAATCACGGCATTGAAGTTAAACTCCTCTCCCGGGTTCAAATTACTTCTATCTGGCGACACCTCATCCATCTGAACCATTTGGCCATTTCCATCAAATGCCTTCACCTGGATGATGGGAACGATTTGCGCCTTGTCGGTAATATTTTTAATGGTGCCTTTGACGACGATAACTTCCTTGCCGCCCTGTAGTTCGCGTGCAGGAGGCGAGGATTTAATTTCAAGCCCTTCGCCGGGAATGGCGACGTGCAGGCCAGTCCAATTGTAAATCAAGGGATTTGCAGACGGGAATATATCAACGATCATTTCGCGGGTAAACACCAACCCGGCGCCTATGGCGGCGATTAAAATCACGATAACCAGGGGCATAACCAGTCGCTTGATAAGGCTTACGCTTTCTTCTTCTTCTTCCTCGTACTGATCTTCAGACAAAACATCGGGAATTGGGTCGGGATCAGGAATATCTTCGGGCTCTATATCTTCGTCCGCCGGTTCTCCCGAATTTCCGGACGTAACGTCGCCGATCGGTTCCGGGTCAGCCAAGGCCGCCAGCGCATCTTCATCAATCTCGGTAATGTCTTCCGCTGCACCGCCCATATCACCTAAGGATTCGACATTGTCATCGCTGCCAAGCATCTGCTCCAACTCTTCGTCGGATGGCGGCTCTTCTTCCTCGACTGGTTCGGGTTCGGGTTCGGGCTCAGGAATAGGGTCCGGTTTAGGAATAGGTTTCGGCACTGGGGCCGGTTTCGGCACCGGCGCTGGTTGAGGCGGTCGCGGCCGCGGAGGCTGATCCGTGGTTGGATATTGATGCCAATTGTGTCGGCAATTGAAACATCTAACCTTGCGCCCGGCGGCGCCAATTACGGAGCCATCGACACTGAAAGACGTCGCACAGTTCGGACAAGATATATACATCAGCACCCGATTCGGATAGGTTACTTAATCCTTATAGGAAATTGCGATTCTCAAAGCAAGTTGAGCACATTCTAACAGGCTTATCGGCGGATGCAGACTAATATCCGGTTAACGCGCCAATTACACCGGATGCCGTCAAAAACAGATCGAAGACAGGCCGGAATAGTTTATGAGTGAAGTTCTCCACTTCGAAAATGTCGGGTTGCGCTACGGTCTTGGGCCGGAAATTTTGCGGGATATAACCTTCGGCTTGGAAGCCGGCTCTTTCCATTTTCTCGTCGGCGCCAGTGGCGCGGGGAAATCATCGCTTCTCCGCCTCATGTATCTCGCTCAGCGCCCGTCACGCGGCATGGTGTCTCTATTCAACCGTGATGTGTTGAAAATGCGGCGCAGCGATTTGCCATCCCTGCGCCGGCGAATGGGCGTCGTTTTTCAAAATTTCCGGCTGCTTCCACATTTAAGCGCCTTTGACAATGTGGCGCTCCCGCTAAGGGTTATCGGTGTCCGCGAATCTGAAATTCAGCGTCACGTCGAGGAACTGCTCTCTTGGGTCGGGTTGCATAACCATCTGAA
>JABMOP010000042.1 GCA_013204125.1 Rhodospirillales bacterium
GCATGAGTCGATGGGGCTGGGGTCAGGGTCGGGGATGCCGTTATGGATATGTGTTACCGGCGCGTTTGCCGCGGCGGGCCGGTTTTCCAGAGATGTGGCGCAAACTTCCGAGACACTGACAAATGCCAGGGTATTGGCGGCTACGGCGCGGTCAATGATCGCTTCGGGAAGGCGTTCCCAAATACGGGGCGGCGTCGCGAAATTGTGAAAATTATGTACCGACTTGGGCCGCGCGCCTCTGACCATGCCCCAGGCTATGGCGGCGGCCCGATTGCTATCACCGGCCGGATAGCCGCCATTGACAATCATGACGCGGTCCGGCGCCTCGGTCAGCAGCAGGCGACGTATGGCGACGAGATAAAACAGGAAAAAAGGATATCTGGATATCAGCGAAACCAGTTTGGCAAGCCGACCCAACACAGGAATGCTGGCAAATTTATTTATCCACTCCCAATGCATTGGAATTGCGTGGGCAGTAATGCGGCACGGACGTTTAAGCCGAGAGCGCAAGACAGTCAGGCCAGGATGGCTGGCGTTGCAAACAACGGTGAATTGATCATCGCTGTCCGGCCAGTGATTGATCAGGTAGACAAGAAAGCTGTCCAGTCCGCCACTGTGATTGTTTTCGGTGAAAAACAGGATTTTCATGGATGTATATGTGCCGAAGTTTAAATGGCGAGGCGCTTTTGCCGGATAGCATCGGTGCCAATTTCACCAAAGGCATCAACGATGCGCTGATCGCTGATTTCCGAAATGTCGGCCATGCGTTCGGCAATAATAGCATTAAACCCTGCCACGGCGGGATGGTCGGGATGATATAGGTTGTTTTGCTGGTCGTGGTCTTTCACATTATCAAACAATTCGGGCCCGTCGGGGCTGAAACGGTCTTCAGGATCGATTCGCTCCCGCCAAAGGTAATGAAAGGCCTGATTTCGAACCCCGAAATAAAGCGGCCTGTGCTCAAAGATACAATTGCCGCCATGGAATGTTTCCATAACAATATGGCCACGTTCCTTGATTGCGGCGTCGAGGACGGATCGACCCTTCCAGGCCGGATGGGGGGGGATACCCGCCATGTCCGCAAGGGTGGGGGGAATATCCATGGTAGTGACGAAATGAGGGATGCGTTGCGCCGCCATGCCCGAACGGTGGAACAGAATGGGTATTGCCATGTTGTGATTATATAGGCGGAAATGGTGCCCGTAGTCCCCATGTTCGCCAAATTCCTCTCCATGATCGCCGCAAACGACGATGATGGTATTTTCAGCCAGTCCCATTTCTTCTACGGCTGTGACGACACGGCCAATTTGTTCGTCGGTATTATGGATGGCGGCATCATAAAGGGCTGAATACGCGGCCCAATCTTCGTCTGTATCGGGGCGACCCTTAAAGGCGCAAAACGGGTTTAGTTCAGGGGAATGCCCCAGTTTTTTTAGCCTGTCGGGAGTTTGCTTGTACCACTTGGGGCCATGACCGGTGATATAGGGGGTGTGGGTATCAACAAGATGGGTCCATATAAAAAACGGTTGATCAGCGGGACGTTTTTTAATTTGTGCGATGACCTTATCGGCCAGCGAATGGGCGTCGGGATAGATTTTATGGCGATACTGACGGTCAGTCGCCCAGGCAAGTTTGAAAAAAATCCCGACCTTGTTTGAAAAACGAAATAAGACTTCCTTCGCCAGTTTGGAAAACTTACGACGATAGCGCCATTCGCCGGGCAACCAGACATTCATCCATTCCCGGCCCTTGGGGACGGGCATGAGATGGCCTCGAATATAAGTGACGGGATCGCTTTCGAATTCAGCGCGGTGAGATTTTAGCGACTGGTAAATTTTTTTGAAATCGTAGCCTGCATTGGCCATGGGCGAATGGGGGAAGTCGCGCGTTAATTCAGGTTCGTATTCCTTTTGGTCGATCGCAAAATCCAGGGCATCGTCGAAAAACTTGGTCATGATGGGCATCAACCTGCCCAGCATTTTTTCTTCGTCCAAATCTCCCTTGTCATAGGCCACCAATGTATTGCGAATGAGCATGGTCGCGCTTCCCGGCATGGTGATGAGCGACAGGATTTGATGTTCGTCATCTACCCCTTGGCCATAGCCGTAGTAACGGGTGATATGGGGGGAGACTGTAATGGTCGTGACGTGATAACCGGAATCGCTGAACACTTTGAATACAGTCGGAGGCCTCCCCGCGGCACCATTATCCCAACCACCATAGGAAAGCGGGAGGCTGGATGTCAGCATGGAGATGCAGGCGGCCTGGGTAAAGGCGCTAATGGAAAACGCGTTGTCGCAAGCCAGGCCATCGCGGGCCATTTCCCCCAGGTTTGGCGTGGTCGGACGGGAATATCCATGCAAGCTGCAACGGTCGGTGCGCAAGGCATCGACGGAAATATAAATCACGTTTGGTCGTTGTTCTGCAGAAGCAGGCATAGCAAAATCAGCTTTATAAGGAGATTGATTGATTATTCGGATCGCGTGTGACTGTTCGCGCCGGCGTCATTTGTGCGGAACAAGCTGGCGGGGGCAGGCATTCTGTACGTTTCAAGGCGCCTTAGGTTTGTTTCAGCTTAAGCGGGCTTAAATTACGCGCACCCCGGCTGGCGTGAACAAAGGCGGCCCTTTCCGGGTCGTTCTTTTCAAGCAAGCTGTTGAGATAGGCGTTTTGTTCGTTGACCCAGTTTTCGAATTCAAGGGACGTGTCAAAACCGTCAACCCGGACGAGCGAGTTCCGGTAAATCATGTCCTGAATTCCTTTTTCAGGATCCCACCATGCCTGTTCTCGCACCACCTGGCGGTAGATGGGGGTCCCCGGTAATGGTGTCAGGATCGAAACGGAAAAACTATCGGCACCGGATTCTGCTGCCACTTCGATGGTGCGCTCCATTTCATGGCGTGTTTCACCGGGGAAGCCAACAATCCAGAACGTGTGAACTAACAAGCCCGCCGCCTTTGCATTAGCGATAGCCGGACGGATTTCTTCAATCTGAAGCCGCTTCCCAATAATTTCATCCATTACTCGCTGAACACCGCTTTCGCACGCCAGCGTGATTTGGTAGCAGCCCGCTTCGCGCATGCGCCGGAACATTTCCGGCTGTTTGTTTCGGTGGTAATTCAGTTTGGTTCCGTTAGGGGTGCACCAGGGTATACCCAGTGGTTCCAGCAGGTCGCAAAGCTGCAATAAATTGGGCAGGTTGGCCGTCAAGGTGTCGTCTTCAAACTGCACTTCGCCAATGTCGAATTCTTCTATACAGGACCGAATTTCCTCGTAAATATCCTGCGGGTCCCGCCAGCGCACTTTCGCTCCCCACATATCAGGCGTGGTGCAAAATGTGCATTTTTCCGGGCAGCCCCGCGCGGCCATAACATTAAGAACACGTTCGGAATGGGATTGAATGGAATGGAATTTGCCAATGCTGAAATACCCTTCCATGTTCATCAGGTGACGCGCTGGATGAGGCAGCGTCTTTACATCTATGCGTTCCGACGTGGGGTTGAAAACCAATTCGCCGGTTTCTGGGTGGTGATAAACCAGACCGGCAATTCCTGTTGGATCGCGGTCTTCAGATAAGTCTTCGACAAGGTCGGCAAAAGTGAAATCGCATTCGCCGGTTAAGGCAAAATCAATGTCAGGATTGGCAAATTCCTGGAAATTTGCCTCCAAATCTTTTGATTCATTCACCTGAAGTCTGGCGGCCAGATAATCGCGAGCCGCATTGGTAACGTGGTTACCGCCCAGGACCACCGTGACGCCGGGCTTTGCTTCCTTGACGATGCGGGCCGTTGTGTGGGCGTGATCGGCCAAGTTGGAAAAAAGAATGGATATACCAACAACATCAGGGTTTGTTTCAATCATGTATTTCCGAATGTCTGATTCAGATTCACCAATAAGAATGGTTCGTCCATCTTCAAGTTCGGTAACGTTCATATATCCTTCAAGGGCGGTGTCACGCACGAAAACAGTATGGCCGCGCTGTTCAAGCACGCCAGCGAGATACCCGACGCCAAGACCGGGCTGAATTCTGTTGGCGCCGTCTTTTATACCCTTCAGGTTGGGTGAGATGAGCAATACTCGCGCCATGGTCAATTCATCCCAATAATTTTTTCATTTATGAAATTCAAGGCTGCCGCATGAAGTTTGGCCGCAGTGATCTCTATGGTAAGGACGCCCGTGTGCAGGACCAATTCGGGAGCGGCAGATTTTTCATAAGGCTCCGTTACCCCGGCGAACGTATTCAGCTTGCCAGCCAGCGCCTTATCGTAATTGCCCTTGTAATCTCTTTTATGACAGATATCGACCGGGCACTCGAGCCACACTTCCATAAAAGGGGAAAGCCTGGCGCGTGCGATGTCCCGCATTTTCTTTTTGTGCGAGATCGTGCCAATGATGACATGATTGCCCTTTGCCTTGATGCTCAGGATGAGCTCCAAAATATCTTCAAGAAGCGCAAAACGGTCCTCGATGGAATGACCGTAGTCTTTCTTCAAGCTGCGGCGAACTTCTTCGCCATCAAGAAACGTGATATTGTCAATGCCGGATTTTTGCAGGTCCTGGTAAAGGCGGGCTCCCAGCGTTGTCTTTCCGGCGGCTGAAATTCCTGAAAGCCAGATGGTCGTAAGATTGTCGTCGTCGGTTAGGTAATCATTCATGGTCTTGTTTGCTTTGATATTTGAATCGAGCCAACCTAGCAATTAGTGCAGGCAGGGGGAATAATTGGATGGAACATCGCCGTGGAAATATTTTTAGATACTGGGCGCCAGAGATGCCAGCGATTGCTTGGCGATCGCCACAGCTATGTCGTTATCTCCCCACCGGATGTTGTTTTTTGCTCTCGCCGGGTTGATCAGCGAGCCTTCTATAGTGTCAATATCTTCCGGTTTGGCGTACTGGGCCAAATATTTGGGCACACCAAGGGCGCAAAACCATTGGGTTATTTCATTGGCAAGCCCGGCGGTGTCGCAACCAAAGGCCTCGGCAACGATTGACAGGCGTTCAGGGTCGGTTTCGCCATTGAAGCGGGCAATTTCAGCCAACGTAAAGCTACAGGCAAACCCATGTGGCATCCCGAAATCGGACGTTATGGGATAGGAAATTGAATGGGCCAGTGCCGTTTGGGTCGTGCCCATGGAAAATCCGGCCATGAGAGCCGCCGTTTGAATTTGTGATCGTAGATCCAGATCATCTGGGCTTTCTAATGTTTTCCCTAGGTTGTTGCGAAGAAGCTGGATGGCTGTTTTCGCAAGGGCATCCGTAATAGGGGAGTGTTTGACGTTCCAAATTGATTCCATGGCATGTGAAAGCGCATCAAGAGCAGAGTAAAGAGTTACCTCTCTCGGCATGAAACTGCATAAGCCCGGATCAAGAATGGCCTCTTTCGGGTACAAGCTCCGATGTGACAGGGAATACTTGGCTCCATCATCACCCCAGATGGTGGCCCATTGCGTTACCTCAGAACCGGTTCCCGAGGTGGTGGGCACGGCGATCAGGGGTTTGGCTGTAAATGAATCTGGTAGAGGAATTTCCTTGGCCAGGTGATCTTTGAAAAATTCGGCATTATTTTCAATTGCCGCCAGGGCCGCTGTCCCCTTGGCCGTATCAATTACACTTCCGCCTCCGACAGCGACTAGAATATCAACAGAAGGCAGTTTGGCCGCGAGATCAATAATCTCTGATATGGTTGGATTCGGGGTCACCCCATCATAAATGACGGTTGGCGGATTTTCGGAACGCTCAAGATTAACAAGAACATCTGTTTCTCTAATAAAGGGGCTGGCAATTAACGCCCATGATGCCCCGTCCAGTAAGGTCGGCAGAATTTTAACGAATTCTGCTCTTCCGTGAACGCGGGTGGGACAGTTAAAAGCGGGTGCGAAAGACGTCGAAGATGCCATTTGGATTGGGGTCTCAGAAAAGTTCATTAAGGTATTATTTTAAAAACTTCTTTGACGGGCGTTAATTTATCTTGGCATTCGTAAGCCCTGCCATGCTTCAAGATAGAGAGCGCAGTTTCCTGCATCGCAGGATAGGCGCTGCGAAGTAACTGGTTGGCATAAATCACAATTTTCACCCCTGCCTCTGCCAGTTCATTTTCGTGGATTTCATTATACGTTGTTGGAACCGCGACCAGGGGTCTCTGAACGGGAAGATTCTTGAACCTTTTGCAAAATTCAAGAATTTCATCTGGTTCGGTCTTTTTGCTGTGGATCATGATGGCATCGGCGCCGGCTTCGATATAGGCTTGGGCTCTATTTAGGGCGCTCTCCATACTCTCGCCTAGAATCAGGCTTTCCAGCCTCGCGATAATCATAAAATCATCTGTGATTTGAGCCTTTTTGCCAACGCGGATTTTATTACTGAATGACTCAATGGAATCGAGGGTTTGAGGCACTTCCGACCCGAGCAGGGAATTTTGTTTAAGGCCTGTTTTATCTTCAATAATAAGCGCTGATACACCATGTCTTTCCAAGGTTCTCACGGTGAAATAGAAATGTTCTGGTTCGCCTCCCGTGTCACCGTCAAAAATTATTGGCTTGGTTGTTACCTCTAGAATGTCGTTCAGGATGACCAGCTGAGAAGTCAAATCGACGGCCTCGATATCTGGCTTTCCCTTACTTAGGGAATTTGTCAGGCTGCTTGACCATATGGCGTCGAATTCCTGGACGCCATCGTCACCTGAGTACGATGTGCCTTCTGCGATAAGGCCACTTAACCCATTGTGCGCTTCTATCGCTCTGGTCAACTTCTTGGCGTTAAGCAGTCGACGAAGGCGCTTTAGGCGAACGTCCGGTGTTGTGCCGATTTCTCGAATGCGAGCATTCAACTGAGAGGATGAGATACCATCGGTGTAGGCGACCTCTACCAGTTCGCCGCCCCATTCAGATAGAACGTCGATAACGTTCTGACGGGCAGCGGCCTGAATTCCGTCTTTCCAATCGTCTCCATGAACAACGAAATCCGGCTGATGTTCGCGAAGGTTATCGGTATAATCAAGGTTTGTTTGTGGAACAACAAGGCTAACCCCCTTGATGTTTTCGATGATGGATTTTCTTTGATCGTAGGGTAGATAGGGCAGTCTTTTATAGCTTGCAGCTGCTTCGTCAGTAATAAGCCCGATGATTACATCTCCAAGCTCTCGAGCGCGACCAATTACATTCAAGTGCCCGTGGTGAATCAAATCGGCACACATGCCAACGTAAACTTTTTTCAATATTAGAGGTCCTTTTCAGGTAGATCGATAAAAACACGAAGAGAGATGACCGTCATAGCGTAACTGAGAAGATTATTCAATGAAGTGTATGAGACGAAGCCTTGTTCGAATAATAGGGATGTTGAATAGATCAATAGGGCGTAATAATAAATTTACGAAAGCGCCGGGCGACCGCGTCGGGCGTCACCGTCGGACGGCCAAGCTTTGCAATGCTGCCAGGCATGATCCGAACATGAATCATATGCGGCCCTGGCTGAGTTAGAGCCTCCTTGAGAGCCTCTGCAAAATTTGAAATTTCATCTGCCTGAGTGGCACGGGCATACCCGCACGCTATGGCTATCATGGCAAAGTCAACGCCTGGAGAGACCGTCGACTGGCCGCCGGTTGAATCGTGTGTGCCGTTATCGAGCACAATATGGATGAAATTTTCGGGCGCATGTGCGCCGACGGTTGCAATATTTCCCATTTTCATTAGTGCCGCGCCATCGCCATCCAGCACGATGACGGGTCGGGGCGTATTCAACGCGACGCCCAATCCCATAGCGCTGGCACCACCCATGGAGCCAACTTGATAGAGATTCTGCTCTCGGTCGGCAAGAGTAAAAAGTTCTCGGCCACACTTTCCCGTGGTGGCGATTACGGCGGCTTCATTCGGGAGCAAGGATAACACCCGCTCAAGCACATCTATTCGCCGAATTTGTTGGCCGCCTTGGCGCACGTCTCGGTATTCTCCAGGCGCCCTCGATGGACGAGGAGACTCGCTAAGAGGCTCATCAATGATAGAATCTTTTTCCATGATCATGGCAAAAGGCAAATTAGTTTCCCGCATGACGCCAAGAGCTTCGTCGAGGGCAGGACCAATATCGGATTCTGTCCGGGGGAAGGGCCTGTGGCCGACTTTGATATTATCAAGCAATTTACCGGTGATTTGCCCCATCAGTTCGTGCTGTGGCTCGTCCTTTAGCCCGGGCTGTCCGCGCCACGTGACAATCATCAGGCTGGGAATTTGAAATGGCCAGTTCAGAGAGGTAAGTGGATTTATGGCATTTCCGAGGCCCGAATTTTGGCACATTACCAAAGTTTCACTGCCGCAAAGCCAGGCCCCTGCCGCCATTGCCATTGCCTCGCCTTCGCTAGTAGCGCCGACATAGGGTATATCGTCATCACTGATAACCCGGTTAATCAAAGGCGTTAAAAATGAGCACGGCACGCCCGTGATAAATCCGATACCCTGTTTTTTAGATTCTGCCAAAAAATGCTTAGCGGATATCATGTAGGACGTCCTTGGGTGAGCGGTTCAAACATAATTAATGGAGCTCTATTCCTTGGAGCTCCTTGAAGCGCCCGCCTTTGTCCATCAGCTCGTTATATGAACCGGTCTCTACAACGACGCCTTTTTCCATTACGTAAATCGTGTCCGCCCGACGAACTGTCGACAGGCGGTGAGCGATGACGACCATGGTCAGGGTTTGGGC
>JABMOP010000486.1 GCA_013204125.1 Rhodospirillales bacterium
CCCGCGTATTGGGACACACCTTGCGGCGCTGCGCCCAACAATACCCAGCAACCGCAGACCCGGCGCTTCAGGCTATTACAGAATTTTTTGCCATTTATATCAATGACATGAGAGAAAATAGGTTGGAAACAAGTCGGTTATTCAAGCGCTTGTTTAAGGATAATTGGGAAGCCCAGCTAGATAATCTTTTAGCTCGGGCAACCAACAGAAATTACCAGGCCGTCCTTAAATTTACCGAAGTCCAATGCCGCTCCAGGATCAAGCTTATTAACGCGATGACGGCGCGGCGTGATTACAGCGCCATCATGACCGAAGGCCCGGCCGAAAAACTCTATGAGGAGGAACGCAAGTTGATACCGGCGTGCTGATGGTGCGTATTCCAAGGAGGCGCAAATGTTAGAGCTTTATCACGGCGGATTGACCACGTGCTCAAAACAAGTGCGCCTGACCTTGCGCGAAAAAAATATCGATTACGTCAGCCGCTTTGTGGATCTGCGTTCTTATGAGCATTACGGATCCCAATACTTGAGGATCAATCCTAACGGCCTGGTGCCGACCCTGGTGCATGACGGCACCGCCATCATAAATTCCCTCGCCATCATGGAATATATAGACGACGTGTTTCCAGACCCGCCCTTGCGCCCCGCCGATCCCAAATTACGGGCCGCTATGCGCCGCTGGCTATCGACATCGGACATCACGCATATGTCGGTGATGACCCTTACATACAACGCGTTTTTGAAGCCCGAGGTCGAAGCCTTGGGCGAAAGCGACAAGCAGCTGATTATGGCTGCCAATCCGGTGCCGGAGCGGCGCGAACGCATTCGCCGCATCGCCTATGGCGGTTACAGCGCCGAGGAAGAAGCCCGCGCCATGGATATGACCGCCTTTACCCTCGGCCAGATGGAAGCGGCGCTGATAAATAGCGATTGGATCGTCGAGAGTGAATATTCCCTGGCCGATATCAGCCTCTTTGCCTTGACCCACCGCCTGAGCGAGTTGGACGCCGAAATATTCGATGCGAAAATATTTCCCGGCGTCGTTGGCTGGCATAAACGTATGAAAGCGCGCCCGGCGGTCGCCGCCATTTTGGAGCCCGGCACGGACGAGACGCCGCCGACGGGCCCGACAAATCTCAGCGGCATTACTTAAAGGATCAGGCGCCGTTTAGTTCCGGATTGACCTTGGTGGCGAACAATTCCAGAGAATTCATCATGTGTTTGTGCGGAAGCAAGCTCGTGTAGCACCAGGCAAAAACCCAACTAACCGGCGTCTGCTCGCGGATCGCATCCAATTGGCGGCGCACCGTATCAACGCTACCGACCAGCATCGCGCCGTTCTTGAACATGTCCTCAAAAGGATAACGCTCGCCGGTGTCCGGGTCTTCAAGGCCACGGCCGAAACCGAACGGCTCGAACCAGGCGTTGCGGGCGAAAACCGCAGAATTTTGCGCCAACGCCAAGGCTTCTTCATCGGTGTCGGCGATGATCAGGTTTCTGAGGACCGCCACCCCTTCGCCCAATGGTTTGCCCGATGTTTCGGCATAGGCCGCGATCAGAAATTTTTCCAGCTTCGGGTGCAACGGCGGCAGGACGGCGACCACACCTTTCTCGGCGCACCAGCGGATTGAGCGTTCGGTTGCGGAAAACGGCTGGAATAATTGGGGATAGGGTTTCTGCACCGGTTTCGGCAACACCGCGACTGCTTTCAAGATGCCGTTTTCGACGCCAGCGCCGTAAAGATTAGTCGTCTCCACATCCCACGGCGTATCGCCGGGCGGGATTTTCCAATATTTGCCGTCGTAAGACAGCATATCCTCGGTCCAACATTTTATGACGATATCGAAGCATTCTTCGAAAGCGGCGCGGTTAGCGGCGTCGATCTCTTCCGGCGCGTCCGGGGTTGCGCCATGAATGCCGTGGGTTTGCTGCGCCATCACATCGACCCAGCGGCGTTGGTAACCACGCGCAAACCCGGCGCAGGCACGCCCGCCGGTCATGTGATCGAGCATGGCGATGTTTTCGGCCACGCGGATTGGGTTTTCGGCGGGCAGCACAATACCCAATTGGCCGACTTTAATGCGCTTGGTCTGCATCGCGATATAGAGGTCCAAGAGCACCGGATTGTTCGACAACTCCAGCCCTTCGATGTGGAAATGATGTTCGGTGAAATTGATGGATTCGTAGCCCGCATTATCGGCCAGAACGGCTTGTTCGCTCAGTTCCGCCAACATGCGATCATAAAGATCGGGCCTTAATCCCGCCTGCCCGAGCGTGATCTCATCTTTCCGACCAATCGCCGGCAGAAAAAATAGTGACGTCTTCATACACCCCCACCCTTAACGCCTTAACCGGCGCTTAATTATCGGGCACCTTTCCCGGCTTCGAAGCGCGCATTGGCGTCTGCAAAAACGCGTCTGGCGCGATCAACATCGTAATCCCGTTCGGTCAGAGCTTCAGGATCCCATTCGCTGCGCCCATCGGCGAAGAAATCGCCGCCATAGACATGGATGCCACCGGTGAATTTCTCGATCGGATTTGTCACCGAATGGATGATATCCTTGCCCAATGGTTCGGCGTCCCCTTCGCACAAGGCCTTGGCGCCGGCGGCTTCGATTTTGTCACCGACGCGCCGCCAAAAAATATTGTCCTCCCGGCCGGTATAGATGCCGATGATGGCCCACATATTATGATTATGTGGCATCAGCGTCATCAACGGCGCCCACACGATATTTAGGATGGTTAACTCGTCTGCTTGGTAAAGCTTATGAAGTCCAGCTTGGCTAGGTTCGCCGAGAGATTTCAGCACCTCACCGGGTTCGCTAACGGCTTCGGCTAATATTTCGCGGATCGATTTTTGTGCATCGCTTTCGCGAGCAGCGATTTTGCAAGTTTCAACGAACTCTTCGGTATCGAACATTTTTGGCCCTTAATTTGCCCCCGCTTGAAGTTGGATGGTGGCCCAAATGAATGAGCGATGCAACCGGTGTGCGGCACTTGCGATCAGGGGCGAAAGAAGGCACCTTTGGCCATTCGAGAACGATCCGTTTAGGGAGCTTTAAAAAATGAACATGGTACGTATGGGTGATCCGGCGCTGCGCGGAGAAGATTTCCGCCTTCTGCGCGGCAAAGGCAGGTATGCAGACGATGTAAATGCGGCCGGACAAGCCAGAGCCTATGTGCTGCGCTCCCCCCACGCCCATGCAAATATCAAATCCATCGACACATCTTCGGCTAAATCGGCGCCGGGAGTTTTAGTGGTGCTGACCGGCAAAGAATTATCCGAGCGCGGGCTCGGCATGTTGTCGCCTCATGTACCCTCGAAGAAAAGCGATGGCAGCCCAGGTTTTGTCTGCTCGCAACCTCTCCTTGCCCAAGGCCGCGTGCGCTTCGCCGGCGAAGCCGTCGCCTTCGTCGTCGCCGAAACCGTCAACCAGGCAAAAGACGCGGCGGAAATGATCGAAGTGGATTATGAACCTTTGCCCGCCGTGATCGATATCGACAATGCCTTGGCGCCCGGCGCGCCGGTCATCTGGGAAGAAAATTCGGACAACGAAGCCTTTAACCATACCATGGGCGACAAAGACGCCGTCGATGCGGCGTTTAACAAAGCCAAACATGTGGTCACGCACCGGATATGTGTTAACCGGGTGACCGGCAACGCCTTGGAAACAAGAGGCTGCATTGCCGAATACGATGAATTCGAAGACCGCTACACGATCCGCGCCACCGTCCAATCGGTGCACGGCATTCGCGCTACCCTGGCGCAGGAAATTTTTAATGTCCCGCAATCCAAGTTCCGCGTGATCTGCGACAATATGGGCGGCGGCTTCGGCATCAAGGGCGGCTGTTACCCTGAATACGGATTGTCTCTATGGGCATCGGAAATCATCGGCCGGCCGGTCAAATATGTGGCCGAACGTTCGGAAAGCATCTTGACCGACGAACATGGGCGCGGCGGATTTGTCGATGCGGAACTGGCCTTGGACGAAGAATATCATTTCATCGGACTGCGCACCTACAC
>JABMOP010000487.1 GCA_013204125.1 Rhodospirillales bacterium
CATTTTATGTGAGCAGAACGACCTCGCAAATGCCACTTCCTCAGCCAGCACCAAGCTCATTCACGGTGGACTTCGTTATTTGGAACACTACCAATTTGGTTTGGTAAGAAAGTCACTGGCGGAGCGAGAGATTCTGCTAAAAATGGCGCCTCACATTATTCACCCGATGCGATTTATCCTCCCACATAACGCAAATATGCGGCCCGCGTGGTTATTGCGCGTCGGCTTGTTCCTCTACGATCACTTGAGCAAACGGGTGACACTTCCTGGGCATAAGAGTTTGAAACTGGACACTCACATTGCTGGCAATGTGCTTATCAATTCCAACACCATAGGATTTGAATATTCCGATTGCCGTGTAGATGATTCCCGATTGGTTATCGTGAATGCGATGTCTGCAGCAGATAACGGAGCTGAAATCTTAACAAGAATGCGATGCTCAAATCTGGAAAGGAAAGATGGAAATTGGCTGGCTACGCTTGTTTCTTCAAATAATTCCAATATCCGCCGATCGGTGCGGTGCCGCGTGGTCGTCAATGCCACCGGTCCTTGGGTTTCCGATTTTCAAAAGGAAACCATGAGCGGATCTTCTCCGCTACCCATTCGACTGGTTAAAGGCAGCCATATCGTCATTCCGAAATTTTATGATCACGGACACGCTTATATATTTCAGCGGGCCGATAATCGAATTGTATTTGCCATTCCCTTCGAGACGGATTTTACCTTGATAGGCACTACGGAAGTTGGTTTTTCGGGCGATGCTTCTCGCGCCGGTATCAGCGACGACGAGATCGAATATCTCTGTGACGCGGTGAGCGATAACTTCATGACTTCCGTTAGTCGCGACGATATTCAGTGGTCGTTCTCGGGCGTCCGCCCTTTAATTGGTGATGAGGGAATAAATCCTTCGAAGCTCTCTCGGGATTACGAACTCGTTTGGACCGGCGCCGGCTCAAAATACCCGTTGTTTTCAGTTTATGGTGGGAAAATAACGACCTATCGAATACTGGCAGAGCAGGTAGTTCGCTCAATTTATTCAGAAATTGGTGGGACAGCTACGTCTTGGCCGTCCAAAGCTGCGTTGCCGGGAGGGGATTTGCAGGGCTTAAGTTTTAACCAATTTGAAAAACATGTGGGCGAAAAATACCCCTGGTTAACGGCTCCGCTTTGCCGGCGATATGCGCGGACATATGGATCGAAAATGGAGGTTCTGATTGGTGGCGCGTTGTGCGTTGAGGACCTGGGACAGCATTTTGGATCAGGCTTATATGCGGCCGAAGTAAATTATTTAGTGGGATATGAATGGGCTCAAACCGCAGAAGATATTCTATGGCGGAGAACAAAGCTCGGCCTTCGATTAAATCGCGATGAGGTCGGCGTGCTACGCCGATGGATGGGATCGGCAGACGTAAAATCCAAGCTCAACGAAGATAACGTGTATTCAGAGGATCGATAAATGAGCCTTGACCAGAAGACCGCCGCCGTCCGATCCATTTACCGCTATCCGTTCAAGGGATTAAGCCCGGAGCCGTTGGACGCCGTACGCCTAGAGGTGGGCGAATGTCTGCCGGGGGATCGATCTTACGCGTTGGCGCGCCCGGACGCGTCGTTTGATGCCGCCAACCCCAGCCATTTACCAAAGACGAATTTTCTGATGCTTATGCGCGATGAAGCTTTGGCCGGGCTTGATGCCGCCTTTGAAGAGGACGGTAGAATTCTAACCATCAAACAAGACGGCGAAACCCAGATTGCCGGATGCGTCGAGAATCCTTCGGACCGAGACGGTATCGAAGAATACTTTAGCCGTTATCTTGGGGCGAATGACGGGCGAAATCCACGTCTGGTAAGCGCCGCCGGTCATTCCTTTTCCGACAAGCCGGCCAAGGTTGTTTCGATTATCAATTTAGCTTCGGTTGCCGCGCTTTCGGAAATTATGGGAAAAGAGATCAATCCTCTTCGATTTCGCGCCAATATCTATATCGAGGATATGCAGGCGTTCGGCGAGTTTGAGTGGGTTGGCACGGAAATTGGTGTTGGTGAATGCCGGTTTGAGATTATCGAGCCGATCCGAAGATGCGCTGCAGTTGATGTTGATCCCATTACCGCCCGGCGCGACACAAACATCCCAAAGGTGCTGGCGGGCGCATATGGGCATGTGAATATGGGAGTTTACGGGCGCGTAACGACGGCGGGCAAGATTTTGCCCGGCGATAAAATTTCAGCGGAATAGAGAGCCTTAAGCGGCGGCGTTGTCGCCGGAGGGTGGGATTTCTTCCACTTCTTCGTCGGCAATATCATCGGTGTCTATGGGGATGCGGCCCGGAATTTGATTTTTAAGTTCCACCGTCGCTTCCCCAATTTCGGAACCAGCCTGTTCTTGCGCTTCGATCACCGGTTGTTCTGATTCGGAAGGATCCGGTTTTGCTTGTGGGGCGGCGTTATTGTTTGGCTGGTTCGATTGCACCGGGGGGCTTTGGTTCTGATCCTGATCCGGATATTGATCCAGATCCTGATCTTGCTGAGGCTGCCCGCCGCGATTACGGGCCTGTCCGCCTTCGTTATTTTCCTGGGCGCTTATGATGCGGAAATAATGCTCGGCGTGTTGAGAATAATTTTCCGACGACACGCGATCACCGGCTAACTGGGTATCACGGGCGAGGGCCAGGTATTTTTCATACACCTGCTGGGCGCTACCGCGGACCCGGACTTCCGGTCCATTACTATCGAAATTGCTATTTTTCTGCGGACGCCGGCCATTACTGCGGCCTCGCCGCTGACGAGAGTTCGAGCCTTGCTTCATGACACCTGCACTACGTTTGTTTTAATGTTTTGATCCTCGCCGCAAATTCTAAAACCATATTTGCCCGATCGGGGCGATCCCATTGGTTTTCGCCGGCATTTCTAGGATTGGGCTATCCGCTTTGCGGTGCGGACCATCTTGGTTCCGCGTAACCTCTAGCCCTCAAAGTAGTTATCTGGGCTGGCATTTCAAACCCTAAATCGGCTATTTTATCATGTTTTTTTGAGTGTTGCTAAAATACAACGATCTCGCCCGGCCAAGTCCCGTAGGGGATCGGACCCGATTAAGCCGTTTTCCGACACTAAATTGCCGACCGCCGCCGCTTGATCCCAGCCGATTTCCAAGGCGGCGATGCCATCATCGGCCAAAAGGCCCGGTAATCTAGGCAAAATTTGGCGGTAGGCGACCAAACCGTCATCGCCGGCGACGAGGGCGGAACGCGGCTCAAAATCCCTGACCGTGGGCGCGAGGCCCTGCCAGTCGCGTGTCCGCACATAAGGCGGGTTGGCGATGATGATATCAAAGCGGGCGTCCAGCGCATCCGACCAATTGGCTGAAATGACATGGGCGCGCGCCGACAATCCCAAACGGGCCGCATTGGCGGCGGCGATGCCGGCGGC
>JABMOP010000488.1 GCA_013204125.1 Rhodospirillales bacterium
CGTTTAAACGGAGCGAATATTTGGTTCAGTTGTCCGGCATCAATACCGATGCCGTTGTCGGCCACCGTAATTTCCCAATAGTTTCCAGAATCCTCGGCCAATACCTGGACAATGGGATTTCGACCGTTTTGGAACTTGATGGCGTTGGAAACAAGGTTTTGAAGTACGCTGGCGATCTGAGCCTCGTTCGCCGTGACCGACGGCAGATCGCCTATTTCGATTGTCGCGCCCGCTTCGTCAATTGCCAATTTCAGACTGACACATACATTGTCTAGGCAATTTCGGAGATCGACTTCGTCGAGCGCTATCTCGTCGCGATTGATCCGAGAAAGATCCAGAAGGCCGACGACCAATTTGTGCATCCGCTCGGTCGCCTCGGTGATAAAGTGAATGTCCTCTCTTGCCACGTCCGGCAAATCGTCGCCAAGGTCATCAATCAAAAGCTTTGAGAAACTTGTCAGCGTCCGCAGAGGTTCTTGTAAATCATGGCTCGCAATGTAGTTGAATTCGCTTAGATCGTTGTTGAGCGCCTCAAGTTCCTGATTATGTTTCTCGACATAGTCCCGGTGCATTATGCGTTCGGTAACATCTGAGCCGATTGCGCCGATAGAGGTGATGTTGCCGGTGTCGTCTCGAATCGGAAATTTTGTTGTAAGGAAGACGTGCTCCTTATCGTCGTAGATTATTCTCTCTTCGCGCTCGACCGCGCCGCCGGTCTTCAAGACTTCCTGATCGTGGTCGTCCAGAAATTCCTGAAATTGGTCATACGCGTCTGAGCCGAATTCCTGGTTGCCCGCATCAATATTCTTGGCGCCAAGAATTTTTAAATTTTGCGGGTTCAGTAGCAGGTAATGGCCGTTTAAATCCTTGATATGGATTTTCGCCGGAGACAGATCGACGATGGCCTTGAAGCAAGCGCGATATTCGAAATAGCTTTTTTCGGCTTCCTTGCGGTCAGTGATATCGCGGATCATGGCCGTGTAGACGGGACCATCCGGCGTCTCGAACAGGCTGATCGATGCATCTGCTGCAAAGGTATTGCCGTTCTTGCGGCGGCCTTGAATTTCCCCGCGTTGCCCCATTAGCCGGGCGCCGACGCCGGATTTATGAAAATCGGCTATTTTCTTCCGGTGGCTATCAACGGCGCTGGTCGGCAGTAGGCGTGCGATATTGGCGCCGATCATTTCATCCCTGCTGTAGCCGAAAATTCGCTCTGCTGCGGCGTTAAAAAGGATAACATTGTGATCTGCGTTTATGGAAATGATGGCATCGGCCGCCTGTGTAATCAGTTGGGCAAGGTGGTCTTCTGACAGACTGAAACGCTGTTCGCTGTCGCATTCGGATTCGCCGTTCATGGGATTGCACGCGTGTTGGAGGTGGAATGAACGGCTGTTAGCGAGGTTTCAATATATTGATTGAATTCGGCGGCGGGCATTGGCTTGCCGAGGTAGTATCCTTGTACGTAGTCGCATTTATGTTGCCGCAGGAAGGCAAGTTGCTCGGCGGTCTCGATGCCTTCGGCGATCAATTCCAAACCGAGGCCGTGGGCCATAGAGATGATAGAACGGACCAAGTTGGCATCCATCGGTTCCGTTGTGACATTGCCGACGAATGAGCGGTCAATCTTTACCGTGTGGAAAGGATATTGTTTGAGAAGCCCCAAAGACGAAAAACCGGTTCCGAAATCGTCGATCGACAACTGGGTGCCCATAGCGTTGAGTTCGTTGATGATCGCGGACATTACCGGGGTGTCTTCGATCAGAAGACGCTCGGTGACTTCAATTTCTAATGATTCCGGCGGCAATTCACATTCTTTTAGGATGGCAGCAATTTTTTCTACAATGGTTGTGCTTTCAAACTGCCGTGGTGAAAAATTGACGGCAATGCGAAACGGAATGCCGTATGCGGCGCGCCATTGCTGAGCCTGACGGCAAGCGGTGGCAAGCACCCATTCGCCAATGGCAATGATATCGCCCGTGCGTTCTGCAACGGGTATGAATTTGTCAGGGGGCACCTGGCCTAAACTCGGATTGTTCCAGCGCACCAGTGCTTCAGCGCCGATCAGCCGCTCGCCGTCGGCCTCGATGACCGGCTGATAATGAACTTGTAGCTCGCCATTGCCCAATGCGCGCCGAATAAAATGTTCGGTTTCGATTCCTTGCGTCGCCGTTTCCGACATCTTCGGTGTGAAATACCGGTAAGCGTGACCATCCGCGCCCTTTGTCATTTCTCTGGCTAATGACGCCATATTGACCATTTCGCGGGCATCGTCCGGGCTGTTTTTGTGCGACGCAATTCCAATGCGGATTTTTATTCTTGCCTCATGCTCGCCAATTTCGAATGCTTTGGAAAAAGCATTGAACAACCGATGGACAACAATTTCAGAACAATCGACAGGACCATCTGAGGAAAGGGTTATCAAAAATTCTTCGCCGCCGAGCCGGGATACGGTTGCGTCAAATTCGCCCGATTGGGAGACTGCGGCGTCCACACGCTTGGCAATGCAGGACAACAAATTATCACCGGCGTCCCGTCCGAGAGCGCCATTCAATCTGCCAAAATCATCAAACCCGATGCTGAGCGCATGGACACGGATAGGCTCGGTCGATGCGCGCACTAGTTCGCGATCCAACCGATCCAAAGCGTGCGCCCTACTTGGCAAGCCGGTCAGAGTGTCAAAACTGGCATGATGCGCCAGTCGCGCTTCATATTCATTTCGAATGCGCAGGGAGGATCTAATTTTGGCGACGAGCTTTTCAATATCGATCGGTTTCGTCAGATAGTCATCAGCTCCCCGTTTTAGGCCCTCAAGTATATTTTGGTCGCTTGTAAGGCCGGATAAAAAGACGAACGGGATATTTGCAAATTGTGGGAATTCGCCGCGAAGTTTGTTAAGAAAATCCCAGCCGTTCATTCCCGGCATGGAAACATCACAGAGAACCAGGTCGGGCCGGTGCTCGTGTATCGCCGCGATGCCTTGCGCGCCATCATTAGCTTCGATGACTTCGAAGCCGAAATCTTTAAGGCCGGCGGCAATTTCTTCGCGCAGATCAGGCTCGTCTTCGACAAGAAGGATACTCATGATCCAGCGTCTCTAATAGTGTGTCTCATTGTTCGGTATCCGAGCGCCAGAAGTGCATTATTGCTTTAGTTCCGGTGCCCGTTTCGCTATCGATACTGAGGCTTCCACCAAGCAGTTCCACCGAAATTCGAGCAATCGGTAAGCCAAGTCCTGTGCCGTCGAACTGGCGGTCATGGCCGTTATCCAATTGGACAAACATCCACTGGGCCTTTTCGATATCGGCTTTGTTCATTCCAATTCCAGTGTCGGAAACATAAATCTCGAGACCGCCGTAAGGGGTCGTATCGATGCCGACGCGCACCATTCCGTCCGGTTTATTGAACTTGATGGCATTGGAAATCAGCGCCAGCAGGGATCGCTTGAAGATGCCGTGTGACGTTTCAAATTTTGGTTCCGCCGACGGCAGGCGTGTTACTATTCTGACGCCTGATTTTTCTGCGGCCCCGCGCATCTGCCGGACACAGTCTTCAATCAATTGAAACAAGTCACAGGGTTCCAATTCCGGTTTTTGCTGCGCCACGGATGCATCGATCAAGGCCAGGGCGCCTTCGACGATATCGGAAAGATGCTTGCCGCCTTCCAATACATTTTCGGCCATTTCCCGGTAACGGTGATCGCCCAGGGGACCGAATATTTCGCTGGCCAGAATCTCCGAATATCCAAGAATATGGTTGAGCGGCGTTCTTAGTTCATGGGGGATCATTGTGAGGACCGTTTGGCGGACCTGGTTAAGCTCTGCGCGCCTACTAATTTCCATGCGTTTGGTCTGCGCCAATCGCGATGAAATTGTGGCAAGAAGAATGTCGAAATCTATGGGCTTTGCGAGATAGTCATCGCACCCCAGTCGCCGGCCGACGATGATGTCATCTTTGCTGTTCAGCGCCGACAAAAAAACAAACGGAATAGCGGAATATATCTGGTGGTCGGCGCGGATTTTACTAAGCAGTTGAAAGCCGTTCATGGCCGGCATCGAAATATCGCAAAGCACTAGGTCGGGAGTATCCGATTGAATTAAATCATACCCTTCGCGGCCATTCGCGGCTTCGATGGTTTCATGACCCCAAATATTCAATTCGAATACGATCTCACTGCGGATGTCATCATCATCCTCAATACACAAAATCTTTGCGAGATTTTGCCCGGCTTCAAGTTTTGGCGCTTCGATAAAGTCCAAATTCATTTCTGCAATTTCCTTTTTCGCTTCTAAATTCCATGGTTTGCTGCATGGTAAAGAGCGTCAGGCTTCCGCCTTGGTCCAGGTGGCGATGTTTTCCAAAATCACATTATCTGGAAGTGGAAGCCCAATGTTGTAGTCAGTCATGCTGTCGGGATAGAGATTTGAATTGATGCGCATGGAATCCGGTCGCACCAAAACCCAGGGTTTGGTCTGATGACGAATTTTTTCGGGGACAATTTTAAGGATCATATTTGCCTCCATATCGTCGCTATAGACCCAAATGAAGGTTAGATCGGCTTTCATCGTATGCGCCCGTTTGACAAATTCGGTACCCTTGGTGATCCACGTCAAATCATGGCCTTGGTCACTCAATAGTTTGTGCATATCTGATGCGCCGTGCTCCGCCTTTCCGATCATCAATATCCGTAGAGGTGAAAGGGGGCCGGTTTGAAGATTTTCCGCGCCTTCGGTCAGGGCTTTATAAATTTTGACATGTTCGACCTGTTTCTTTTCGGTCAATCGGTTAACCAGGCGAAGCGAAGACTTTACTTTTGTCAGTAGAATTTCAAAATCAATCGGCTTGGTAAGGTATTCGTCGGCGCCCAATTCCATGCCCGATATCAAATCTTCGCGGTCGGCGAGCGCCGACAGGAAGACAAAAGGGGTTTCGGCAAATTCGAGGTCCCGCCGGCGTAATTCGGACAACAATTCGCGTCCTGTCATTTTGGGCATGGATACGTCGCACAAGATCAGGTCCGGGCGTTGATCCTCGATCAGTTTCAGACCATCAATGCCATTCGAGGCTTCGGAAACCTTGTATCCCGCTTCGTTAAGTTCAAACACGATTTCTTCGCGCAAATCCGCTTCATCTTCGATGCAAAGGATGTGGATCATTTTAGACCACTTATTTCTGCTGAGTGAGGTTTTATGGGGTCTGCCAGGATGCTTAGCCCGGTTTTACCGAGCGTCATAGCATTGCCCGAACATTTACTCTTTGGCAGCGGCATTTCGACACGACCATTGACCGGCATTGCCACTGATATCTCGGTGCCCTTATCTTCTTCCGAGCAAATGGAGATAGTGCCGTCATGCATTTCGATCAGATTTTTGACCAGATGTAGGCCTATACCGGTGCCCGGAATTCCGCTTGATGTGCTGGCGCGGAAGAAACGTTGGAACATGCACGGCATATCCGCTTCTGGTATCCCAACGCCGAAATCGCGCACGGTAAGGATGATCTTGCCCCGCTCCATTGAGCCCTCAATTTCGATCAAGTCGGCATTCGGTGAATATTTGATGGCGTTTGATATGAGGTTGGTAAAAACCTGCTCCATTTTTATTGGGTCCGCGTAAACCGTTTTCGGAAACCCTTCTAAATCGATCCGGACAGAGTGTGTGTTCGACATTTCCTGATGCTGTTCGCAAATCGCGCGGATCATTCCAGCCATGTCGTAGGGTTCCGGATTAAGCTCCTGCTTACCCGCATCGATAACTGCAGCCATGAGTGTGCTTTCGATAAGCCCGTTCATTCGCTTAACCGCGTTTCTGATTTTTTGTGCCCGGTCTTTTACCAACTCCGACGTTCCGTCGGGATTGGTTCGTAGAATTCTTTGTGCGGAACCGTCGATGATGGCCATCGGTGTTCGGAATTCATGGGAAGCCATCGATATGAACTGACGTTGTTGCTGGTTTACTTCCCGCTCAGTTTCGAGCACGGCTTCCAACTGCATTGATTTTTTGCGGAGTTTTGATGTCGCGTCGGCGACCATTTCTTGAAGCCTGTTGCGGTGGCGGAGAAGCTCCTCTTGGCCGCGTTTTCGTAAAGTGATGTCACGAATGATTGCGGAGTAATAAATTTTTTCTCCGACGTACCATTTGGTTAGCGCAAGCTCGACCGGCACCGGCGTGCCGTGCCTTTGGAGCAACTCAATTTCCACGAAATTAGTGGATTCTTGTGACTCCGTCTCAAAGGTGATTTGTTCGAATGCGCCATGGAATTTTTCCAGGTCGTGTTCCGCTACATATCTAGACGCCGGTGACCCAAGAATTTCGCTGCCGCAAATCCCGAGCAACCGATTGGCTGCTGGATTGTAGAGGACAATGCGCTTGGCAGCGTCCATCGAGATGATCGCGTCTTTGGCCGAATGCGCAAAAGTACGGAACCTGGTTTCACTTTCGATGAGCTGAGACATAATCCGCTTAATTTCCCGTGATCGGGTGGCGCGATTTTGCACCGTCGCGGAAATAATTTCCGGTGCGGTAGATTTATCTAGAAAATCGTCTCCGCCGGAGGCGATTGCTGCGTAACGCCTTTTGGTGTTCGAAACCGCGGTTAAGAAAATGATAGGTATGTACGCGAATTTCTGATTTTGCCGGATAATCGAGGCAAGTTCGAAGCCGCTACATTCGGGCATATTGACGTCCATTAAAATGACGTCGGGTTGGAATTCGGGAAGCCTGTCGACGACCGATTCCGGGTTATTTTCGCAACGCGTATTCATCCCGTCTGCTTTAAGAATTGCGGAATACATCTCGCTAACTATCGGGTCATCATCGACCAGCATCACTTTGACCGGCGCATCTAAAATTGGATCCGTAAGGACATTGAGCATTTTGAACAAATCACCGGAATCGATTGGCTTGACCAAAAAGCCGTCATAGCCGGACCGGACCGACGCCAATCTCGACTGGAAATCGTCTTGGCCGGAGATTTGAATGATCGGGCAATAGGTGGCGGTTTTATCTCGAAAAACAGAAATGGAGCCGTCATCAGTCAGTTGAGGGATCGCACCGCAGCTGCCAACGAGAATTGCCGTAGGACATTCTGTCAACAGAAGTTCCGCCAATTTCTCAGGATCGGCGAGGCCAATAACCTTGTAGCCTAAATGGGCCAATTGGCCTTCAATCCACCCGACCACCGCTTTATCGTTTTCAACAACTATAATTGTTTTAGTTGTTTCTGACGGGTACAGGTTTGCTGCCGGAGTTATCTGATACCCGGAAGAGTAATTCTCGGTAATTGGGTTGCGATCATCGCGCAGACCCAATAGTGCGGTCTTGTCCATTTCCTCCAACGCCCCGCCGACACCTTTAAGAAAACTAGTCCGGCTGTACCGCCGTTAAATTGGTGTAGGCACTAAATGTTTTAATTGAGGCGACGATACCCAATGAACGTCTAGTCCATATAAAGGCTGCGCTAAGTTTTGATAACCACTGTAAGGAAATGTAATTCAGGGACTGGCCCGGCGGGATCGGGGCTGTTAACGACTGTCACGGCTGTCAATAACGCTTCTGATTTCCTGTGCCATCTGATCCGGGGTATAGGGCTTCCTTAAGATGGGGTAGCGCTGTTCTCCGCCGTTGATGTCGCTTTCCAAATCACTGGAATATCCGGAGGTCAGCAGGATTTGCACATGCGGCTGATTGGCGCTGACCCAGTCTGCTAAATCACGGCCGTTGACGGTGCCGGGCATGACGATGTCGGAGAACAGGCAATCGATCTTGAGGCCGTTTTCAAGGTATTCCTTGGCGCGATCGCCGTCCTTGGCAGTGATAAGGTTGTAGCCCAGCTCGCCAAGCGTCCGCACAACATATTTGAGAATAAGACGTTCGTCTTCGACAACCAAAATGGTCTCGGTGCCGCCGGAACAGGCTTGCGTGCCTTTGTATTCGGCGGCAGGCTTATCAGTGCTGCTTTCCGCTGACGAGGCCGGGAATAGAAGGGTCACACGCGTACCC
>JABMOP010000489.1 GCA_013204125.1 Rhodospirillales bacterium
GCCTTTTCACCGATGGTGATTTGCGCCGCCTGGTTTTAAAGAATCAAAAGCCGCTTTCGGCATTGTTTGCCGATGATATAGTCGATCATGCGCGCCGCGAATTCACGACCATACCTTCAGACACCTCCATCGAAGATGCGCTCGATCTGTTGCAACAGCGCGAAGTATTTGATCTTCCGGTGCTGGACGGCGGCGGGCGGCTCGAAGGTGTGATCCATCTGCACCCGGCGCTTCGGGCGTTATTGGACGAATGAGCACCTTGGCAATCATTCCGGCGCGCATGGCCTCGACGCGCTTTCCCGGCAAGCCGCTGGCCGATATCGCCGGGCGACCGATGATCGCCTGGGTCTGGGACCGCGCCGTCGCCGCAAAGACCGTCGACCACGTGGTGATCGCCACCGAAGATGACGTCATTGCAGAATATTGCGCCGCCAACGGCATGGAAGCGGTGATGACATCTTCCGACCATCTGACCGGAACCGACCGCGGCGCCGAGGTGGCGCGCCGGATCGACGCCGATATATACGTCAATGTGCAGGGCGATGAGCCTTTGATCGACCCGGACTCCATCGATGCGGTGGTCATGTGTTTGAAAGATAATCTGGAACGCGGCATCGAAGTTTCCACCGGATATGTTGCTGTCGCCGATGACGATCAACTGGACGATCCATCAGTGGTCCATTTGGTGCCGACGCTGGATGGCTGCGTTATGACCTTGTCGCGGTTCCCGGTGCCGTATCCGATGGCCGAAACCATGCCGCGCACGCTCCATGTCGGGCTATACGCATTTACCGGCGCCGCTTTGCAGCGCTTCGCCCAATGGGAACGGGGGCCGGTAGAACGCGCCGAAAGCGGCGAAATGTTAAGATATCTGGAACATGGCGAGCGCATTGCCTGCGTCGCCGTTGCGCCGGGTTCCATCGGTGTCGATACGCCGGAAGACGCCGCGAAGGTCGCTAAAATATTAGCCGGAGGGGCATGATGGACGAAGCGATCAAGGCGCGACTTGGCGCTCTCAAATTACTCTCGGTCGATACCGATGGCGTTCTCACCGATGGCGGGCTTTACTATACCGATAGCGGCGACGAGATGCGTAAATTCAACGTCAAGGACGGCATGGGAATGCAAATGGTCAGGGATGCCGGCGTCGAAGTTGCGATTATTACCGCCAGCGTTTCGCCGTCCATCGGCCACCGGGCAATGCGCCTTGGCCTAGAGCATGTGTATTTAGAAACCCGGGACAAGATGGGCGCCTTAGCCGAGCTATGCGGAAAATTGGGGATCACCCTGGATCAAGTCGCCCATGTCGGCGACGACGTCAATGATCTGCCGGTGTTAGAAGCGGTCGGCTGCCCATTGAGCGTTGCCGACGCTGTCGATGCGGCCAAGGCAGCGGCAATCTATGTAACTATAAAGAACGGCGGCGATGGCGCGGTGCGCGAAATTTGCGATCTGATCCTGGCCGCCAAGGCGGAGGCTTAAGCCCCGATGCCGGTGCCGGAACGCCTTATCGTCAGGCAGTTGGATTTAGAGCTGAACGGCGGCTGCAACCTTAAATGCGAGATGTGTCCGCAGGCGATCGGCCGGGAAAAAGAATTCCTAAAAAAGCTGCCGTCAGCTGTGCTGGAAAAAATTCTCGATGATGCGATCGAGGTGGGGGTTGAATGCGTGTCCCTGCACGGGTCCGGCGAGCCGACGCTCAATAAGGATATGCCGAACGCGGTACGCGCCGTCAAAGCGCGCGGCCTTAAATGCGTGTCATTTACCAACGGTGTGCGCTTGGACGAAGATATGGCGCGGCGCTTGATCGACGCCGAGATCGATGTGTTGCGCATTTCCGCCATCGGCGCGGACCCGGTTTCTTATAAACGCTGGATGAGCATCGATGCGTTTGATGATGTCCGTGAAAACGTCCGCCGCTTCGCCCAGCTTGCGAAGGAGGCCGGCGGCAATACGGAAACCCATCTCTATCACCTCGTCACCGACAACGCGGCGGCGGCGGCGGAAACCGCAGCCTATCAACGTAACTGGATCGATCCTACGGGCGCCTTTGGTGAAATTTGGATGATGCATAATTGGTCGGGCGGATTTGCTTCGCCTTATGCACGGGAATCTTTGGCCGAGGCGCCGATCAAGCGGTCTTGCGGGCGACCGTTTTCCGAATTGCTGCAAGTGCGCGCCGGTGGGCTGGACGGTCACACCGGCGGGGTTGTCGCCTGTTGCATGGTGCTGGGCAAAGATTCTACCGCCGTCTTGGGCCATCTTGACGATCAAACCATTGCCGAGGTGGTCGCCGGAGACGCATACGAAAATTTACGCGCCGCCCACCGGGAAGGGCGGTTCGACGATATTCCCTACTGTAAAGATTGCGACCAGCTTTATGATTTTCCAGACGCCCTGGTATGGAGCAATATTCCCGGCCGCGCCTACGGCCAATCAAAAATCGTCGGCGGGTTGGATCACAGAACCTATGCCGAGACGTGAGGGCAAATGAGCGCAGCGGCAAATTCCACTTCAAACGACATCTCGGCCGACCAATTCGCCGAAGCGGAAGTGTTGGCGGTCCGTATTCTGGACAGTAATCCCGACAATGCGGAAGCCAAGCACGCCTTAGGCTTGGTGCGGGTCCACCAAAAAAAGTGGAAAACGGCGACCAGCCTGTTGCAAGCGGCGGTGGACCAGGAACCGGCGCGCAGCGAATTTTCTCGCGGCCTCATCAATGCCTTGGATGGGCTCGCAAAATATCACGCCGACAACGGTGATTTCGTGGCCGCCCGCGAAACCTTTCAGCGGGCGCTAAAAATCACGCCCGATGATGCGCGTTTGCTCGCAAAGATGTCATTTGTTCTTACCCGGCTTGGCCGTTCTTCAGAAGCCTTGGCCGCGGCCGACCGCGCAAGCTCGCTGAACCCCGATCTGGCCGAAGCCGATGACGCGCGCGGTTTGGCCTTCGCCGCGTTGGAGCGGGGCGAAATGGCGCTCGAAAGCTATCACGCGGCGCTCCAAAAGAACCCCGATTACATGGCGACTTATGTCAATTTGGGTAATTCGCTGATGCACATGGGCGACTTTGCGGGCGCCATGGATTGCTACGAGCATGTGATCCGCCATGAAGGCGGCGAAATCGGCGAAGACGTCCGTTCGCGCGCCCATGCCTACAATAATTTAGGGCTGGCGCTTGCCGGCAAGCTTCAATACGCCGAGGCCGAAGCCGTGCTGCGCCAAGCCGTTGCCATTGATACGGATTTCGCCGAAGCCCATTTTAACTTGGCCCGTATGCTGTTGATGCAAGGCAAGTACGAAGAAGGCTGGCGGGAAAATGAATGGCGTTGGATGTGCCCTGATTTTCCGTCCACGCGGCGCAAATTCCGCTATCCGGTATGGCAGGGCGAAGATGTCTCAAACCAAAAAATACTGGTCTGGAGCGAACAGGGCATTGGCGATGAAATTATGTTCGCCGGCGTCCTCCCCGATCTGATCGCCGCCGGCGCCGATGTGGTTTTGGAATGCGGCGAACGCCTGGTGCCGATATTCAGGCGCTCGTTCCCGGGCGCGGTGGTGGTCGCCAGGGCCAATCCGCCTGGCCCTCAAATCCGCGGCGGTGAAATAGATCTGCAAATCCCGATGGGATCCTTGCCGGCCTATTTGCGTAAATTCAAAGATGACTTTAAGCGCTTGGATGGCGCCTATCTTCGTGCCGATCCGGAACGCAGGAACGAGCTTCGCGAAGCCTATGAAGCGCTCGGCCCTGGTCTTATTGTCGGCATATGCTGGCGGAGCGGCAATCCAACAGCCGGCGCCGGCCGCTCGGCGCCGCTACCGCTTTGGAAAGGGATTTTGGATCAGACCGGCTGCACCTTTGTCAGCCTTCAATACGGCGATGTGGACGGCGATATCGCCGAAGCCCGTGAAATTTTCGGCACCCGCTTTTTCGTCGATAAAGAGGTCGATCCGTTGATCAACGCCGAAGACTGGTTCGCGCAAGTGGCGGCCGTGGATATGGTCATTTCCGTGGATAATTCGACCATACAAGTTTCCGGCTCGCTCGGCATCCCGACCTTGACGCTGCTTTCCCACGCGCCCGAATGGCGTTTTGGTATGGCAGGTGAAACCCATGATTGGCACCCGACAGTTCGCGTTTTCAGACAATCCAAGCCGGGCGAATGGGCGCCGGCGATTGAACGCTTGGCCAAAACCTTCCGTGTCTGTCTGGACGGCGCTTAAATGTGGCCCAATCGAACACTCCTTGATCTTTTAGGCATTGATTTGCCGATCATCCAGGCGCCGATGGCGGGCGCCAATGGATCGTCGATGGCGATTGCCGCAAGCGAGGCAGGTGGCCTCGGCTCGTTACCCTGCGCCATGTTGGACGTCGATAAAGTGCGCGCCGAAATTGGCGTCATCCGCCAACAAACCTCGAAACCGATCAACGCAAATTTTTTCTGCCATACGCCGGCCAAGCCCGATGCCGCCGCCGAAAACATATGGCGCGATGAATTTCAACCCTATTACGAGGAAATGGGGTTGGATGCTTCATTGGTGGCGCCGAGCCCCGCCCGCGCGCCGTTCGACGATAAAATGTGCACCCTCGTCGAAGAACTTGTCCCCGAAGTGGTAAGTTTTCATTTCGGGTTGCCGGACAAAAAGCTTTTGAACCGGGTCAAGGCGAAGGGCTGCATTGTCATCGCATCGGCAACCAGCGCCGCCGAAGCCATGTGGCTCGAAGATCACGGCTGCGATGCAATCATTGCCCAAGGCTATGAAGCGGGCGGCCATCGCGGCATGTTTTTAACTACTGATATCACGACCCAAGCCGGTACCTTTGCGCTTATCCCGCAAGTGGTGGACGCGGTTTCGCTGCCGGTGATCGCGGCTGGCGGCATTGCCGATGGACGCGGGATCGCAGCGGCTTTTGCCCTTGGCGCGGCGGGGGCGCAGATCGGCACCGGCTATTTGTTGACGCCGGAATCGATGATTTCCGATCTTCACCGGGATGCGCTTCGAAGCGCGACGGACGACCAAACAGCGCTGACCAATGTATTTTCCGGCAAGCCGGCGCGTGGGCTTATGAACCGCGTCATGCGCGAGGTAGGGCCGATGTCTGATAAGGCGCCGGGATTCCCGTCTGCGGGCGGCGCGCTGGCACCTTTGAAAGCCAAAGCCGAGGGCGCTGGGCTGGTTGATTTTTCATCCCTGTGGTCAGGGCAGGCGGCTGGTCTGGCGGTTGAAATGGGCGCCGGAGAATTAACACAAAAATTGGCGAAAGAAGCGGCGGACATTTTGGCGAAGCTCGGTGGGCAGGCTTCCTAAACCGTCATTTCGCGTTCCAGCGTCGTTACCCGGCGCATGTCGCGGATTTGGGTGAGGCTGTCAAATTCCGTCGCCCGGTGCATGGTCGCAAGGTTATCCCACATGACAACATCGCCGGCCTGCCATTTATGGGTATAGGTGAATTCGTCTTGCGTTGCGTGTTCGGTCAGCGCGTCCAATAGCGCGCGCCCCATGCTCTCGGGCCAGCCAATAATGTGCGATGCGTGCGATGCAAGGTAGAGCGCTTTTCGATGCGTGCGTGGATTGGCGTGCACCAGGGCATGGTGGGAGGCCGACCGGGTTGCCATTTCTTCTTCGGAAATATCGGTAAAGCCGCCTAATTTTCGCGAATACCAAATCGAATGTTCGGCCACTAAATCTTCGATCTCGCTTTGTTTGTCGGCGCTTAACGCATCGTAGGCCAAACGCATATCGGCAAAGCCGGTATCGCCGCCATCTGGCGGGATGACGCGCGCCGAAAGGATCGAATAGACGGCGCGGTTGTCATCGAAGGTCACGTCTGAATGCCATAATAGATTACCATCGTGGAAATGGCGGCGGCGGTCGTCGGCGCCGACAATGTCACCGTTTTCATCCAAATTACCGACGTCGATCAATTCGCTGCGGTCGAGCAGGGTTTTTCCGCCACCGAGCATTTTCAACATTTTCAAATGTTGCACAGGGCCAAGCGCGCGGCCGAAATTGATTTGCTCATCATCGTTCAACGGCGCCCCATGGCGAAAGACCAGGACCGCATGTTCGTCCATGGCGGCCACGATTTCTTCGACGTCCCCGGCCGATAGGGGACGGCGAATATCAATGCCGGCGGCGGCGGCGCCGAAATTTTTAAAAGGGCTTAAGGTCAGGCTCAATAGAAACTCCTAAAATTGCTTCTCATTTTACACATCCTTGCCGTTCGGCTCCAGGTTATGTTGATTGGCCCTGGCTTCCATCACCTTGCTGAGGGACTCGTTGATTGAGGGGTGGGCTTGTAAAAGCCCCTTGAAATCTTCGGCCTTCAATTCGAGAAGCGAACATTCGGTCAACGACACCACCGATGCCGAACGCTTGCCACCGGCCATGACGCCCATTTCGCCGAAAAATTCGCCGCCTTCCAAGACGAAGGGTTTGGGCGGTAATTCGACCTCCATGCGGCCCGAGATGATAAAAAACATACTGTCGGCTTCTTCGCCGACGCGCACGACCGCGTGGTTGGGCGGCACGATGAGCGGCGTCAACAGCGAGACGATTTCCGCAATCTGGGTTGCATCGAGGGTTTGAAACAGCGGCACGCCGGAGACCAATTTCCAATTGACGACGAAATCCCGTTTGCGGATTTCATCGGCGAAACCGGTGGCGATAACGCCGGTCGGCAGGGCGAACATGCCGATGCCCAGTATCATGGTAATGCCGCCGACGAAGCGCCCCAAGGGCGTGATCGGCGTTACGTCGCCATAACCGACCGTTGTCAAGGTCGCCACCGCCCACCACATGGCGTCCGGAATGGAGGAAAATTTATCGGGCTGCACTTCGCGTTCCAAAGCAAACAAGATGCTGGACGAAAACAAAAGCGCGATCAGCATAACCAGAAGCGCTGCCATCAACGCCCGTTGCTGGGCGACAACGACGGCGCCGATGACGCTCAGTGCCGGCGAATAGCGCGATAGTTTGAGCAATCGCAAGAGCCGAATGACGCGCAGCATGCGGAGATCGAGCCCTAAAAACGCGCTCAAATAAAATGGCAGGAAGGCGAGCAAATCGACCACCGCCATCGGCGAGATCATGAAGCGTAGCCGTCCCCAAACCGGGTGGCCGTATCCGTGCTTTGGATCTTCGGTTACCGCCCAGACGCGCAATAGGTATTCGATGGTGAACACGGCGACCGAAAATATCTCGAACCAGAAAAAAAATTCCGGCGCGGCGTCGAAGATGTGTTCCACAGTTTCTAAGATGATGGCAAAAACATTGGCGATGATCAGGAGGATCATGAAGTAATCGAAAGCGATGCCGGCCTTGTCCCCCGGAGCGGAGGTTTCCAAGAATATATGCGTCGCGCGTTTCAGATGTGCATACATGTCTTTCCTATCAACTTTCTTTAGCGCCAAGGTTTGGCTCGAACTTCGGGTCTATCACATTATCATGGGGGAAGAGGCGCCCAATTTCGATCTTCGGGCAACGGTCCATGATGACGTTTAATCCCGCAGTTTGCGCGCGCGCCGCCGCCGCGTCATGGCGGATCAATAATTGCATCCAGATAGTGCGGATGCCGCTTTTAGCAGCCAAGCCGACGGCTTGGTCGGCAATTACGCCCGCCGCTTCTGAATTTCTAAAAATATCGACCATTTCGAAGTGGCCTGGGACGGAGCTTAAATCGGCGTAAACCATCTCGCCTAATATTTCATTGCCGGCCTGGCCTGGGTTAACCGGGATCACGCGGTAGCCCTTGCCTTGCAGAAATTTCATGACCGCATGGCTGGCGCGCGCTGGTTTAGGGGAAGCGCCGACCAGGGCAATGGTCTTAGTGCTTTGCAAAATTTCGGCGATCAGCGCGTCCGCATATTCAAGCCCGCTCATCGTCTTCTAGCGGCCTTTCCATTCGGGCGGGCGTTTTTGCAAGAACGCGTCGATGCCTTCATGGGCGTCATGTTCCTGCATGTTGCGCGCCATGACGTCGCTGGCGAAGGTGTAGGCCTCATTTAGTTCCATATCCAATTGATCGTAGAAAGCCGGCTTGCCCATCGACATGGTGAGGGTCGAGCGCCCGGCGATGCTGGCGGCATAATCCATGACGGTTTGATCCAAATCTTCGGTCGCCACCACCTTGTTGACGAGGCCGTAAGCGAGGGCGGTCTCGGCATCGATGAAATCCCCCATGAGCAACATTTCCATGGCGCGCTTAGGCCCGATGGCGCGGCTGATGGCGACTGCCGGCGTCGAACAAAACAAACCATTGGTGACGCCGGGGGTGGCAAATCTGGCTTCGGTGATGGCCACCGCCAGATCGCAACTGGCGACCAATTGACATCCGGCGGCGGTCGCAATGCCATGCACGCGGGCGATGATCGGTTGCGGCATTTGGACCATGGCGGCCATCATCTTGCTGCATTTTTTGAACAATGCGTGGATTGCATCGTAGCTGGAATCGGCGCGCATCTCGTTCAGATCGTGGCCCGAACAAAACACCGGCCCATTGCCGGCGAGGATAATCACTTTTACGGATTTATCGGCGGCGATGGTGTCGAGGGCATCTTGCAACGCATCCAAGAGACCGTCCGACAAGGCATTGCGCCGATCGGGCCGGTTTAGGGTCAGGGTCGTAATGCCGGCTTCGTCATGGCGCAGCAAAAGGGTTTGGTTGGAAGAGGGGACAGAAGTTGAATTCATCAAATTTTCCTTGATCCAGCTTTGCGGTATCATATTACCGCACTTGTAACTCACAGAAATTAAAGCGTTTTCTGCGTTGACTTGGCAAAATTAATGGGCATACTGCGCGCCTTCGAACGGGCATCCGCCGCCCGTATTGAAAATTGAATTTAAATCTTAAGAGTTGGCCTTGTTATGAAAACCTATTCCGCTAAACCTGCCGAAATTGATCACGGCTGGTATGTGATCGACGCAGAAAATCTGGTCCTTGGACGCCTTGCCAGTTTTGTCGCTATGCGGCTGCGCGGCAAGCACAAATCGACCTATACGCCGCATATTGATTGTGGCGACAATATTGTCATCGTCAACGCCGAAAAAGTGGCGCTGACCGGTAACAAGCTGGCCGATAAGATCTATTACCATCACACTGGGCATCCGGGCGGCATCAAAGCCATCACGGCCGGCAAGGTTCTCGCCGGCAAACACCCGGAACGGGTTGTCATTAAGGCCGTGGAACGCATGATTTCGCGCAATCCCTTGGGGCGCCAGCAGATGCGTAAATTGCACGTTTATGTCGGCCCCGAACACAAACACGAAGCGCAAAAGCCCGAAGCCATCGATTTTGGCGTCATGAACTCTAAAAACAAAAGGAGCGCCTGATCGTGGCCGAAGAAAGTGCAACACTGGAAAATCTAAAACAAGCAATGGAACGCGCGGCTTTGGCCGAAGCCGACACGGATGCTAAAGCTGAAGCGGTGGCAACGCCGCCGGTTGAAGAAGCATCGGTCCAACCGGTCGCTCCGAAGATTGACGAATTTGGCCGCGCCTATGCCACGGGAAAGCGTAAAAACGCTATCGCCCGCGTTTGGATCAAACCCGGCAGCGGCAAGATCATTGTGAATAAGCGGGACCAGACGGTTTATTTCGCCCGCCCCGTTCTTCGCATGTTGCTCCGCCAACCGTTCGAAGCAGCCGCGCGCGCCGATCAATTTGATGTGGTCTGCACGGTCGTCGGCGGCGGTCTTTCAGGCCAAGCCGGCGCGGTTCGC
>JABMOP010000490.1 GCA_013204125.1 Rhodospirillales bacterium
ACCTCCTCCAGTGAGGCGTTATCAGTGATTTTCTTGCCGACAACGAATCCGGCCTCGTGATGATTGGGCGTGATAGTTGAAACCTTGCGATAGCTGAAGAAATGAAGACTGATTATCAATTTCATTCAGTACCTGAATCTGGATTGGAAATATTTGATGAGATTCGAGCATTCTCCGCTCAGAAATGTGTAGATGGTAAACCTAGATTCGTTATCTTGGATGAAGCGCAAAATACCACCCCCGTTCAAATGAAAATGTTTCTAACGCGCTTGGGCCAAGACGCACGCATGGTGGTGACCGGCGATCTTAGCCAAATCGATCTTCCAAGGGGGACAAAATCCGGCCTGACCGATGCGGTCGATACGCTTAGCGGTGTCGAGGGCATTTCTTTCGTGGAATTTTCAGATGTGGATGTGGTGCGGCACACCCTGGTTGGCCGGATCATTCGCGCCTATGCCAAGATCACATCCGGGCGCAAGGAAGATCGGTCATAATCATGACAGAGCGCCCTGAAATTTTTGTTATCATAAAATGCGAAGAGTGGCATACTGCTTTGCCGGGCGCCGAAAGCCTTGCCAAAATTGCCGCCGCCACCGCCCTTGCAGGCCAGCCGCCGTCTGTCGAAGTTAGCGTGGTACTGGCCGATGATGAATTCTTAACCGCCCTTAATTTGGAATACCGCGGGTTGGATGAGCCAACCAATGTTTTATCTTTTCCAGGCGATCTACCCGCCGGGGATGAAGAAAATTCGGAGCGACCTTCCCTGTTGGGTGATGTTGTGGTGGCGCTGGGGGTCTGGATGCGTGAAGCCGGCGAAGTATGGCGCGGCGTTACTCCCGAGGATCATTTCAGCCATCTGGTGGTCCATGGAATTTTGCATCTGCTGGGCTATGACCATGTGACCGATGAAGATGCCACCGTCATGGAGGAGCTGGAAATCAAATTGCTAAGGGAGTTGGGGGCCGGTAATCCTTATGGTGATCACGGCACCTACAAAACATCCGAACTCAAGGGCCCTGGCGCCGGCCAGCCAATGACATGAATATTAAACCCGCCGCTCAACCATCGCGCAAAAATGGGGCAGATGCCGCCGCTGCCCGTCCGCACTTTTGGCGCTGGATCATGCAGTCTGTATTTGGTGTGCGAGATGACGATTATTCGGTGCGCGAGGCGATTGAAGAATTGATCGAAGACTCGGCCGAACCGGAATCCACGGTCGAAACCGAAGAGCGGACGCTTCTGGCGAATATTTTGCGAATTCGCGAGCGCACGGTCAACGATGTCATGGTGCCGCGTGCAGATATCGTAGCCATTGACGCGAAGGCGTCTCTGGAAGATTTGGTCGAACTCATCAATCGGGAATCTCATTCACGTGTGCCGGTTTACCGAGAATCTTTGGATGGCGCCATCGGCATGATTCACATTAAAGACGTTCTTGCGGCGCGCGAAGCTGGCCGCTCGCCCGAGCTCAGCAGTATTTTGCGCGATGTTTTATTTGTTGCGCCCTCGATGCAGGTGTTGGAGCTTCTTCTCGAAATGCGCGTTAAGCGTTCCCACATGGCCCTGGTGGTTGACGAATTCGGCGGCGTCGATGGTCTAGTCACGATCGAGGACTTGGTCGAGGAAATCGTTGGCGAAATCGAAGACGAACACGACCAGGACGTGGAACTCGAAATGGTGCAGCGCCGGGACGGATCATTCGATGCCGACGCGCGCATCGCGCTTGATGTGTTTGAAGAAAAAATAGGATCGGTATTGTCCGATGAAGAACGGGAAGAAATAGACACACTCGGCGGGCTTGTCTTTATGCTGGCTGGGCGGGTTCCTGTTCGCGGCGAATTGGTGACCCATGCGTCCGGCGTCGAAATTGAAGTTCTTGAAACCGATCCGCGCCGGATTAAACGGCTTCGGGTGATTCCGCCCGCAGATGTGGGCGACGCACCCGCCGATCCGGCTTCGGGCGTTTAATTTAAAGCCGGGCATACATCGATGCGCGCCATGATCAACTTGCGGGATATGACGATAGCCCTCACCGGATGGCGCCGGCGGGCGGCCGCGTTTATTTTGGGGGCAATAGCAGTACTTGCTTTGCCGCCTGTTCATTTTGTGCCCGCCTTGGTGCCTGCCCTGGTCGGCCTTTCATGGCTGATTGACGGCTCGAAGCCATCTACCAAATCACACCGCCTGTTGAAATGGCGGCGAGGAGCGCGTTTTGCAGCTTATTCGGTCGGATGCTGGTTCGGTCTCGGATTTTTTGCTTTTGGCCTTTACTGGATCGCGTATTCATTTCTGGTGGATTCGGCGAATTTCGCCTGGATGATCCCCTTTGCGCTGGTTAGCCTATCGGGAGTTCTTAGCATCTATATTGGGCTTACGGCGTTGGCTTGCTTTGCTTTTACGCCCGCCGGCCCATGGCGAATTGCCGGGCTGGCATTCTGGTGGACCGTATTCGAGTGGCTGCGCGCCTGGTTGTTCACAGGTTTTCCTTGGAACCTTATGGGCACGGTCTGGGCCCAGTCTGGCGAGATGATCCAAGTTACATCGGTTGTCGGTGTCTTCGGCCTCAGTCTTATTACGGTCGCTGCGGCGGCTTCGCCGGCGGTGTTTGGACTAATCGATGTACCGAGGAAATATCGTCTGCGGCTATTGATCGTGACCTGGGGGGTGCTTGCCGCGGTTTGGATTGGCGGCGCGGTGCGGCTTGGCGGCGCTTCAGATGGAACCGTCGAAGACGTTTATTTACGCCTCGTTCAGCCGAACATTGCCCAAAAGGACAAATGGAAACCGGATTTGCGCGCCGCACATCTTGAAAATTTGCTGAGCCTAAGCCGCACGGCAAAGACGGAAACCCAAGGCGCGCAGGTATCTCACATCATATGGCCGGAAACGGCGGTGCCGCTATTTTTGAATACTAACCCGCCGGCGGTGCGCGCTCTTTCAATGGTGGTGCCTGATGGCGGCGCGCTCTTGACCGGCGCCGTGCGCCTGGTCCGGAATGCAAGCGGCGGCGTCAAAATCTGGAACAGCCTGCATATCATCGACGGCGCCGCGGAATTTAAGGGCACTTACGATAAGCACCATCTTGTTCCGTTCGGAGAATATGTTCCTTTTAATAAGATACTGAAGCTTTCCAAGCTGACCGCCGGACGGACCGATTTTTCCGCCGGCGTCGGATCTTCGGTGCTCCAGATCCCGGGCGCCCCGCCTGTTTCTCCGCTGATTTGCTATGAAGCGATCTTCCCGGGCGCCGTCATCAGCGATGCCGTAACCCGCCCTGGTTGGATGTTAAATATTACCAATGATGCTTGGTTTGGCGCTTCGTCGGGCCCCTATCAACACTTTGCTGCCGTACGTTTTCGGGCCGTTGAAGAGGGAATGCCACTGGTTCGTGTGGCGAATACGGGTCTATCGGGAGTCATAGATTCTTACGGCCGCGTGAAAGTAAAAACAAGGTTAAATCAACGCATAGCTGTAAATTCTAAGCTTCCAAAATCTATTGCAAGCAGAACCGTGTATTCGCGTATAGGTAATATTTCATTAGTAATGATCTTATTTGTATATATAGCAGTTTTCCCTGGAATTTTCTATTTTGATTCCAAACAAATTTTGGGCTAGTAGTACCCGCGATGATCCATTCCGTAGTATAATCGGTCGAAATAATTCGAAGTTTATATACCACGCTTCTGCGCGTGGGGGATGTAATTTGTTCGCGCAATGTGTAAAACGAGGTACGATTAATGAGTTCCGAAGATGTAAAGCCGCGCCGTCGCCGGTCGACTAACCCTTCTATCCCAGTCCATAAAATAACCCGGCGCCGGGTGCCGGGTGTTGCCGACCCAGTCGATATTCATGTCGGCAGCCGCGTCAGGTTGCGCCGGACATTGATGGGTCTGAGCCAGGAGAAGCTTGGTGAAGCCGTAGGATTGACGTTTCAGCAAATCCAGAAATACGAGCGCGGCGCCAATCGGATCGGCGCCAGCCGCATGTTTGATTTATCCAAGGTGCTTGATGTGCCGGTGTCGTTTTTCTTTGACGACATGCCCGAAGACGTTAAAAAACGGGATGCCGCGCCAACCGGTCTTGATGATCAGGAGCAGGCTAAGTTGGAGCGCGACCCGCTTACGCGCCGCGAAACATTGGAATTGGTTCGCGCCTATTACAACATCGGCTCGACGGCTGTCCGCAAGCGCGTGTTTGAACTGGTTAAGTCGCTGGCCAAGTCCGGCGATCCGGAATAAAGCTCTTAAAAAGTCCCAAATAGTTATTGCTCCGTCGGAATAGAGCCGCGCCCCACATAAGATATGGGAGCGCGGTGCGACGGCCATTTGGCTTGACGGTCGGCATTGGCATTGCCAAAACATGCCCACGCAATCAATTAAGGGGGCCTCATGAACGGCAAGGATATCGCCGCTTCTCAGCCGCGCTTTCATGGCCGGCGCAAAGGACACCGCTTAAGACAAGGGCGGCAACAGCTTGTCGAAGCTAAACTACCGTCCCTGAGGCTGCCGGAAAATTTGCCCGATGACTTAGCCGGTTTGTATAAAGCTCCCATCAGCGATCTATGGCTGGAGATTGGTTTCGGCGCCGGTGAGCATCTGGCCCATCAGGCCGAAACCCACCCAGATATAGGCTTCATCGGAGCTGAGCCCTATATCAACGGGGTGGCGCGGCTTTTGTCATCGGTGGACGCGCAAGATCTGGCCAATATTAGAATCTTTGATGACGATGCCCGTCACTTTCTTCCCCTATTACCCGGGGCATCCATCGGACGGCTGTTTCTTTTGTTCTCTGATCCCTGGCCGAAAACCCGCCATCACAAGCGACGCTTCGTGAACTCTGAGACGTTGGATCAATTTGCTCGTATTATGAAACCCGGCGCTGAATTTAGATTCGCCAGTGATGATGTGGGGTTTGTCCGCTGGACCCTTTCCGCAGTGACGGCGCGAAAGGAATTCCAATGGACGGCTGCGGGTCCGGATGATTGGCGCAAAAGGCCCGCAGATGCCATTCCAACTCGCTATGAATCCAAGGCGTTGGACGACGGCAAGCAATGTGTTTATCTGACCTTTAAGCGGGTTTGACCGCAGCGCTTAGCCCGACGCCGACGGAAATGCGGAAAAAGACTTGAAATTCCCCGGAAAGTGCTGATTATAAGGGATCATTCTTGGATAGGCCGTCTGAAACGGTGCTCTAGGGGTGGGCCTAGGCCCACCTTTTTGGTTTTTGGGCCCTGCATTTGTTTTGTTCAATCGATTTGAGACGCCGAATTATTGGCGTTTGAATCGATTGGTTACGGAATTTTGGTGGTTGATAACGACATAAGGCTTACTATTTTAGACATGCAAACGGAAAACCGCATCGAAGCACTTATCACGCCGGTATTGGATGCCATGGGCTATAATTTGGTCCGGCTTCAATTATCGGACGCGCCTGACGCCGTCCTGCAGATTATGGCGGAACGCAACGATAATGCGGGTATGGGCGTCGATGATTGCACTAAAATCAGCCGTGAAGTGTCCGCCATACTCGATGTAGAAGACCCGGTGGACGGTGCCTTCACCTTGGAAGTCAGCTCGCCCGGCATAGATCGTCCGCTGGTTAAATTGGAAGACTTTGAAAAATTTGCTGGCTTCGATGCCCGTGTGGATTTGAATAAGAATATTTCGGGCCAGCGGAAATTCCGCGGAAAGCTCTTAGGCGTTTCCGGCGATGCTGTGGAAATTGTTGTTGGCGGCGAGCCTAAGCAATTTTTGTTTTCGCAGATCAGACGGGCGAAATTACTTTTGACAGACGAGCTGCTGGCAACCGCCGCAACTGAAGAATAAGGCGTTTATTATGGATACGAATGTCGAATCAAGCACGATCTACACCCATCCCGAACTTATCGTGGTGGCCGAAACCGTAGCCCGCGAAAAAGGTATAGACCGCGAAGAAGTCTTCGATGCCATGGAGCAGGCAATCCAAAAGGCGGGCCGCTCTAAATACGGTCATGAACATGATATTCGCGCTGAAATTGATCGCAAGTCAGGGGAAATCAGGCTTGCGCGCTTTGTCGAAGTCGCCGAAGAAATTGAAAACGAGATCACGCAAATAACCTTGGATCAGGCGCGGGCGCGTAAAGCGGACGCTGAGATCGGGGAATTTCTGGTTGATCCCCTGCCGCCGATTGATTTCGGCCGCATCGCCGCTCAAACCGCCAAGCAAGTGATTGTCCAAAAAGTGCGCGAAGCCGAGCGCGCCCGCCAGTTCCTGGAATTCAAAGATCGCGTCGGCGAAATTATCAATGGCATGGTGAAGCGGGTCGAATTTGGCAATGTGATCGTCGATCTTGGCGGCCGCGCGGAAGGCATTATCCGCCGCGACGAAACCATTCCTCGCGAGCATTTCAACAGCGGCGACCGGGTACGGTCTTATATTTATGACGTGCGTGAAGAGCCGCGTGGACCACAAATTTTCCTGTCACGTAGCCATCCGCAATTTATGGCAAAGCTGTTCACCCAAGAAGTGCCGGAAATCTATGACGGCATCATCGAGGTCAATTCGGTGGCCCGTGACCCAGGAAGCCGGGCGAAAATCGCCGTAACGTCATCCGACAGCGGCATCGACCCGGTAGGCGCCTGCGTCGGTATGCGCGGCTCGCGCGTGCAGGCCGTCGTGAACGAATTGCAGGGCGAGAAGATCGACATCATTCCGTGGTCGCCGGACATCGCCACCTTCGTGGTGAACGCGCTGGCGCCGGCGGAAGTCGCCAAGGTCGTGCTC
>JABMOP010000491.1 GCA_013204125.1 Rhodospirillales bacterium
CGCCATGGCATTCGCCTCCTGGACGTAATTTATGCGGTGGGACGAAGGGCTCTATGCCTCGTCCCACCGGCTCCATCCCAACTTTTCCACGATTTAAAACGTCTAGCGGGTAAATTTCTAACGCGTCCGTGATGCCGATCTCTATTGCTGCCGAAGCCGGGAGCGATTAACCTCGCCACCAGTAAAATAAAATATTTCACACTAATCCTTGGGAGGAATTAAATGTTTATCAAAACCGCTGTTTTATCTGCTGGCGCCGCCGTCATGATGGTCGGCACCGCGCACGCGCAAGCCGTCGGTGTCGGCACCGGCCCGCAAGCTTCGCTAACCAACAAAATCGGTTCGGCCATTGCGAAGGTGATGGCCGATGGCGCCGGCCTCAATACGCGCGCCGTACCGCATACGGCAAACTCTGCACACGCACCGCTGGTCGAACGCGGCACGCTGGCATTCGGCGTCTCGTCTTCCGGCGATATCGTTGATGCCTTTGCCGGCAAAGGCGCATTCGCCGGCCATCCTATCTCCAAGAATTGGGTGATTGCCAGCCGCATGGCGGCTCTGCCGGTTGGCACACTGGTGCGTAAGGATAGCCCGTACCACAAATTGACCGATATGAAGGGCAAGAAATTCGCCTGTGGGTTCACCGCTCAGAAAACCGTTTTGGCGATCCTTAACGCTTATCTCGGCAATGCCGGTATGAAAACGTCGGACCTTAACTGCGTCAATGTGCCGAATACGACGGGAGGCACGGCTCAGTTCCTTAAAGGCAATGTTGAAGGAACGCCATCTTCGCTCGGTGGCTCTAGGCTGCGCAGCGCCGCGGCCAAGGTGAACGGTATCCGCATCCTTAAAATGAACAATACCCCGAAGGGCGTTGCCGCAATGCAAGCGGCTTATCCTGGATCGTACCTAACCAAGCTGAGCCCGAAAGTTATAGGCGTTGAAGGTGAAACCTGGACCATGGCCTTCGATATGATTTTGATGACCTCGACCAAGACCTCTGCCGATACGGTCTATAAAGCGGTTAAGGCGATCCACGGCGGCAAAGCCGGATTGATCAAGGTCTGGGGTGGGTTCCGCGGTTTTAAGCAAGCTAAGATGGCCGTTAAAATGGACGGCGTAGGTATTCATCCAGGCGCGCTTAAATTTTACAATGAAGCCGGCATCAAGGTCGCCCCATAACGCTCGATCATATGAGCTGTAAAACCGGTTGCGGCGGCAAGGCCCCAAAAGGGCATGCCGCCGCACCTTAAATTTTGCGCACCTTCATGAAATTAACAGATTCACTTTATAGCGGCGAGGCCGCCCGGATTTCACCGGCGAAACCGCCGCTGCGTACCTTTATCATCGGTCTCGCGGTGCTTTTGGTTGTTGCTTCGATTTCCCGGTCTCTCGATCTGTACCGCGAAATTTTCGATCTGCAACTCTATGATCAGCAATTTCTATTTCCGATGATCGGTCTCGGTTTGCTGCTGACTTTTGTTCATGTTCCTTACAATTACGGAAGGCGCTCAGCGGCCGTTCCCTGGTACGATTGGCTAGCTGGATTTAGTGGTCTTGGTGCATGCATTTACCTCTCGGCCAATTACGCCCGGCTCGCCGACGAGGTCGTGTATCAGCCATTCGATGCAGTATTTTGCGCAATCATAATTCTATTTTTATGCGCCGAGGGCCTGCGGCGGACGGTCGGTATGGTGCTTCTCTCGGTGCTGGTGTTTTTTATTCTGTTCGGTGTTGCGGGGGAATATATACCTGGCCGGCTTCAGGGCCAGATGATCGAATTTGGTGATTTGGTCACTTACCTGACATTCGATACCAACGCGCTGATGGGTTTGCCGACCAAGATTGTGACCACGGTGGTGGTTGCGTTCCTCCTGATGGCGTCGCTGATGCAGCGATCGGGGGCCGGCGATTTTCTCAACGATATTGCCATCTCCTTGATGGGCCGCTACCGGGGCGGTGCTGCAAAGGTAGCGATCACCGCATCATCATTGTTTGGCTCCATTTCCGGCTCGACGGTCGCCAATGTGATGTCCACGGGCGCTATTACAATTCCATTGATGAAACGAGGCGGTTATTCGAACACCTCGGCCGGCGCGATTGAAGCGGTGGCGTCAACCGGCGGGCAATTGATGCCGCCGGTGATGGGCGCCGTTGCGTTCTTAATGGCCGAAGATTTGGATGTCGAATACCGCGTGGTGGCCATCGCCGCCCTGGTGCCGTCTTTTCTCTATTATGTCGGATTATTCGTGCAGGCCGATTTAGAGGCCGCGCGCGAAGGTATCTCAAGGGTCGATGAAGAATTGATCCCCAAATTCTGGACGGTCCTACGCCAAGGCTGGATATTCATTATTCCCTTCGCCATCCTGATTGTCGGCTTGTTTTGGCTCAACTTCGAGCCGGAAGAGGCGGCGTTGAATGGTTGTGCTGCGCTCATCGTCCTAGGGCTGACCTTTGGTTACAAGGGGCGGCGGATGAGCCTCAAGGACATCTTTTGGTCGATTGCAGAGACCGGGGTTCTGGTCATTGATCTAATCATGATCGGCGCTGCCGTCGGCATGATCATCGGCACCGCCTCCATCCTGGCCTACACGCTGTTTGGCGGCATGTGGTCGGTGGCGGTGACCGACTTCATCCAGATGATCATCC
>JABMOP010000492.1 GCA_013204125.1 Rhodospirillales bacterium
GGCCGATGCAATCAATCTATTGGTGGGACGGCGAAATCCAATCGGACACAGAAGTCTCCATCCTGCTCAAGACCACAGCGGCGCTGGCCGAAAGCGTTACCGAACGGATCAAAGCTTTGCACAGCTATGCGGTCCCCTGCGTAGTTGCCTTGCCGATCGAAACAGGCAATCAGGATTTTCTAAATTGGATTGATAAAGAAACCGCATAACAGATTGAAATTATTTAGATTTAAATATCTCCACTGTCGCCACCGCCTGCGCAGCAATGCCTTCGCCGCGGCCGGTAAATCCGAGCCTCTCGGTGGTCGTTGCCTTGATATTTACCGCAGCCGCCGAGATCGACAATATGTCGCTGATGCGGCTCCGCATCTGCTCGCGGTAAGGCCCAATTTTTGGCGCTTCGCAGATGACCGTCAGATCAATGTTGCGGATCACACCCGATGCCTCGGCGACCGCGTCCCCCGCAGCTTTTAAAAATATATGCGAAGGCGCGTCTTTCCACTTTGCCTCTTCCGGTGGAAAATGGACGCCGATATCGCCGGCGCCGATGGCGCCCAAAAGCGCATCAACAATCGCGTGAAGCGCGACATCCGCATCGGAATGACCGGCAAGGCCTTGGCCATGGGGGATTTCAATGCCGCCGAGAAACAACGGACGGCCATCGGCAAAACGGTGCACGTCGAACCCCATACCGACGCGCGGGCTGCCGGGGACCTGAACAAATCTTTCCGCCCGGGCCAGATCATCGGCCCCCGTCACCTTGAAGTTATTTTCATCGCCGGCGACCAGCGCGACGGCAAGGCCATAGGCTTCGGCAACGGCGGCATCGTCGGTTAGCTCCAAACCTTTGGCGGCCCGGTGGGCTTCCAAAATGGCCGGGTAGGGGAACCCTTGGGGCGTTTGCGCCCGCCACAGATCGGCCCGCGGCACGGTAGCGCCAACGCGCCCTCCGGCGCCGCGTTTCAAGGTATCGACAACGGCCAATGCGGGGATTGCCCCGGCATCGGGGCCGACCGCGTTAATCACATTTGAAATGACGATTTCGCTGACAAACGGGCGCACCGCGTCATGGATCAAGACTTTGCCGGGTACGGGTCCCGCATTGCCCAAAGCTTCGAGGCCAAGGCGCACAGAATCCTGGCGCTCAGACCCACCGGTTATCGGCGCCGCCAGGGCCAGGCCGTCCACGGCGCGGTTATAAATTTCGCGATCGTCCGGATGGATCACCGCAACCACACCATCCACACCGGGATGATTTAAAAACGGTTCGGCACTCCGGCGAATGAGCGAGGCGCCGCCTAAATCAAGATATTGCTTCGGGATCTCGCCGCCAATGCGATGGCCGCGCCCGGCAGAAACCAAAAGGGCGATGCAGCGATCCGCCTCATTCATTTGTTTATTGCTCATGTTGATTTCACTCGCAGCCATTTCAGGCTAGAATACCTTGCGAGGCTTGCCAAGGGCGGCAAATAGCTTAAGTGAGTGCTTGCAATAGACGAGAGGCAAGTGGATTACGCTTGGGACTATCAATATGGAATTACCGCTCCTCAGGCTAAGCGCGCTGATCGCTTTGATCCCGGCGGCGCTGATTGTATTCCGCCGCACCCCGAGGCGCGACCTGGTGTTCTGGGCATCCCTCGGCGTGGCGCTGGCGGGCACGCTGGCTTGGGTTTACGTACGTCAATCTGCGGGCTGGAGCACGGGAATATCGACGGCCTTGTGGCTGACCATTGCCGCTTCGCTTCTGATTTTTTGCTTTATTTCGGCATTGTCGAAACAAGCCTGGCGCTGGACGCCCTTGCTTCTGCCGTATTTGTTGCTGCTGGCCATTTTGGCGACCGCCTGGGGCCAAGCGCCTGAACAGCCGTTAAGCGGCGGCGCACCGCTGGCCTGGATTGGAACGCATATCGCCGTATCGGTGGCGACCTATGCGTTGATCACCCTTGCCGCCGTCGGCAGTCTGGCCGCAGCTCTGCAGCAACGCGCTATCAAATCGAAAAAGCGGCCAATGATATCGCGCCTGCTGCCATCGGTGGCCGATAGCGAAGTATTGGTCGTGCGGTTGCTTCTTTCAAGCGCCATCGTCCTCGCCGTTGGGCTGGCTACGGGAATGGCGATCCAATATCTTGAAACCGGCGCGCTTATGACACTGGATCACAAAACCGTTCTGTCGCTGGCGGTATTTCTAGTGCTGATCGTGTTGTTGTTGTTGCATTTCCGCACCGGCATGCGGGGCAGGGCGATCACGCGGGTTGTGCTGCTTGCGTATTTATTACTGACACTTGGATATCCCGGTGTGAAATTTGTCACCGATATCCTGCTCGCTTAATCCCGCCAAAATCCTTAAATTCAACCAACTTATGCGATAATATGATTTATATTTATGCAAATTAGCGGAAAGGTTTGCAATGCGCTGTTTAATGCCCAATTATTAAGCATATATTCACCGGCATTTAACCCGGCACCCAATCATGACGATTAAAATAGGCCCAATCGAACTGGATCATCCGGTAATCCTTGCCCCCATGTCCGGGGTAAGCGACATGCCATACCGCCGCCTTGCAAAAGAGCTCGGCGCCGGCTTGGTAATTTCCGAAATGATTGCCAGCCAAGCGATGATTTACGCCAACCGCAAGACCATGAAAATGGCCTCAAATTGCGCCGATGAGCACCCGATGGCAGTGCAGCTTGCCGGCTGCGAGCCGAAATTGATGGCCGAAGCGGCGCGCCTTAATGCCGACCGCGGCGCCGCCATCATTGATATTAATATGGGCTGTCCAGCCAAAAAGGTCGTCAAAGGCCAAGCCGGATCGGCCCTGATGCGCGACGAAGCAAATGCCGCAAAAATCATCGAAGCCGTAGTCAACGCTGTTGATCTGCCGGTGACTTTGAAAATGCGCACCGGATGGGATGACGATAGCCGGAACGCGCCCGGTCTTGCCCGTATCGCCGAAAATGCCGGCGTCCAAATGATTACCGTCCACGGCCGCACAAGATGCCAGTTTTATAGCGGCCGCGCCGATTGGAATTTTATCCGCCAGGTTAAAGACGCGGTGTCCATCCCGGTCATCGGCAATGGTGATGTGATGACGGTTGAGGATGCGCGCGATCTGTTGGACGCATCCGGCGCCGATGGCGTCATGATCGGGCGCGGCACCTATGGCCGTCCGTGGTTTCTGGATCAAGTGCGGCGCTATCTCGAAAGCGGCACTCGACCGATTGAGCCATCCCTTGAGCAAAAGCTCGATATCATTGCCCGTCATTACGAAGCCATGCTTTCCCACTACGGCAACGAACATGGTGTGCGCATCGCCCGAAAGCATTTGAGCTGGTATTCAAAGGGATTACCGAACTCAGCCGAATTTCGCGCAAAAATCATGGAACTGACCGATCCGGTGCGTGTAACCGATCAGGTGCGCGCCTATTTTGAGCCCTTGATCCAGCGGGCTGCGGCATGAGCGGCGAAACTGAACTTTCCGAAAATTTTAACGGCGCCCGTATGTCTGCCGTCACATCGGACATCGTGCTGAATGCCATCGAAAGCGTGGTGGTTGTCGTCGACGCGCAAAATGTCATCCGCTACGTCAATGATGCCGCCGAGGCATTTTTCGCAACCAGCTCGAGCCAGATTTGCAGCCAAAATCTCGGCCAATTTATTCCTGCTGATTCGCCCGTGACCGCGCTTTTAGCGCAGGCCCAAAAGAGCGGGCAGAGCGTATCGGAATACGGCTTCACCATCGAAACCCCCCGCATCCAAAGCCAATCCATCAATGTTCAAATTTCGCCCCTTCGAGAAATCGGCGGCCACGCGGTTCTTAATATTTTCGGTCGCTCAATCGCCGATAAGATCGACCGGCAGATGACCCACCGCAACGCGGCGCGTTCGATTACCGCAATGGCCGCCATGCTCGCCCATGAAGTTAAAAATCCGCTCTCCGGTATTCGCGGCGCGGCGCAGCTTTTAGAACAGGTTGCCGATGTGGAGGACCAAAAATTAACGCGCCTGATCTGCGATGAAACCGACCGCATCTGTGCGCTGGTCGACCGTATGGAGGTGTTTTCCGACCGCCGGCCGTTACAGACCGGACCGGTCAACATTCATCTGGTGCTTGAACGCGTAAAAAATTTGGCAAAAGCGGGATTTGCCCGTCACGTGACGATTGCCGAAAATTATGACCCGTCTTTGCCGCCGGTGGAAGGCGACCATGACCAGTTGGTACAGATATTTCTAAATTTGGTTAAAAACGCTGCCGAGGCTGTCCCTGCCGAAGGCGGCGAAATTGTTCTCTCGACCGCATACCGGCATGGCGTCCGCTTTGCGGTGCAAGGCAGTAGGGCACAACTGCATTTGCCCTTATTGGTGAGCATCGGTGACAATGGGCCGGGCATTCCAGACAATTTGCAGAACGAGCTGTTCGACGCCTTCGTCACCACCAAGCCCAAGGGCAGCGGCCTAGGATTGGCGCTGGTCGCCAAGATGATCGACGACCACGGCGGCGTCATCGAATACGATAGCCAACCGGGCAAAACGGAATTTCGCGTCATGCTGCCAATTTCTGCGGTCAGCAGCATAGCGAGCGATGCCGCTGACAATGATACTGGGGGCCGGGACCGATGAGCGCTGAATTAATCTTAATCGCCGACGACGATGCAGCCATTCGGACCGTACTCAACCAAGCCTTGGTACGCGCCGGCTACGAAGTGCGGACCACCGGAAACGCAGCAACTTTATGGAAATGGGTTAGCGGGGGCGAAGGCGATCTGGTCATCACCGATGTGGTCATGCCAGATGAAAACGGGCTCGACCTCATTCCCAGAATTAAAAAAATTCGCCCGGAAATGCAGGTCATCGTCATGAGTGCGCAAAACACCCTGATGACCGCAGTTAACGCAACCCAGCGGGGCGCCTTTGAATATTTACCAAAGCCGTTCGATTTGACGGAATTGACCAATGTGGTCAAACGGGCTTTGGAATCATCTCGATCGCCTGGAATTGCCGGCAACAACCAGGACGAGGAACAATTACCGTTAATTGGCCGGTCCTCTGCGATGCAGGATGTTTACCGGTCCCTGGCGCGGCTCATGGGGACGGATTTAACCGTCCTTATTAACGGTGAATCCGGAACCGGAAAGGAATTGGCGGCGCGCGCGCTTCACGATTACGGCAAACGTAAAAACTTCCCGTTTGTGGCCATTAATATGGCGGCGATCCCGCGCGAATTAATCGAGAGCGAGTTGTTCGGTCACGAGAAGGGCGCATTTACCGGCGCTACCAACCGCGCCTCCGGCCGGTTCGAGCAAGCCGAAGGTGGCACATTGTTTCTCGATGAAATCGGTGACATGCCACCCGAGGCACAAACCCGCCTGCTGCGTGTTTTGCAGGAAGGTGAATACACAACCGTCGGCGGGCGCCAGCCAATCCACACCAATGTCCGCATCATCGCCGCCACCCACCGTGATCTGACCCAACTTATCCGCCAGGGATTATTCCGCGAGGATTTGTATTACCGCCTTAATGTCGTACCGGTGCGGATGCCGCCGTTGCGCGAGCGCCGTGACGACATTCCAGAATTGGTCAAACATTTCTTCAGCCAGTCGGTGGAGGAAGGATTGTCCTGGAAAGTGGTGGACGATCTGGCGCTCGATCGCATGAAGTCTCATCCCTGGCCAGGAAATGTGCGCGAGCTTGAAAACTTCGTTCGCCGATTGGCGGCCCTTTATGCTGGAGATACTATTGGCGTCGCAGTTGTCGAGGCGGAATTGTCCGGTTTCGATTCGAGCGCGTCCACCGGAAGCCAAAATAGCAGCAGCAGTATCGGCGAAGCCGTGGACAACCATTTGAGGGATTACTTCGAAGCCCACGGCGATTCGCTGCCGCCCGCCGGGCTGTACGAGCGCGTCCTTAAAGAAGTCGAACGGCCCCTCATCTCGCAAAGCCTGGCAGTGACGCGCGGCAACCAGTTGCGCACCGCAGAATTGCTGGGGCTGAACCGAAATACTCTGCGGAAAAAAATTCGCGAATTGAATATAACAGTTACTCGATCACCGAAATAGACGCCGCATTTGGGCGAAAGGGCTATAATTGAGATCGACGAATGAACCTTGAAACCGACATAGATAATAACGACAACCCGTCTGGCGCGGTGGCCCGGAACGATGGCATCGACAACAGCGGCGAAACTTCCGCTTTGCCGTCCAGCCGCTCCAGCAAGTTAAGCCGCATTATGATTATCGTTCTCTGCGTGGCGCTTGCTGTCTCGGGTTTGGCCACGGCTTTAGAGATGGCCGATTATTCGCCGCTGAAATCCGGTCTAAATACAGTCATCACCCTGTTGAACGTAGATTTGGTCTTGGCGCTTGCCATTGGCGGGCTCCTGGCGCGGCGTATTGTGCGCGCATGGACCGGGCGCAAATACGGGATAGCCGGCTCCAGACTTCATCTGCGCATGGTATTATCGTTCAGCCTGGTAGCGATTATTCCGGCGATTTTGATGGCCCTATTTTCTGGCTTGTTTTTAAATTTCGGGATCGAGTCCTGGTTTTCCGAGCGCGTCGCAACAGCGGTCAATCAATCCAGAAACGTGGCCCAGCTCTATCTTCGAGAGCATCGGCAAAATATAAGAGCCGATGCCCTGGCTATGGCCAACGATCTCAACCGGGCGGCGCCCCAGCTTCGCCAAAACCCGCGAATTTTGAACAATATGGTCTCGACCCTTGCCGCCGTGCGCTCTCTCCCCGAAGCGGTTGTTGTCGATAGCAACGGACGCACATTAGCGAGGTCCCGTGTTTCCTATTCTTTGGGCTTCGACTTTTCAACTCACGATATATTGACCAATTTATTGCGCAGCCGGCCCGGCGAGGTTTTTATCATCTCGCGCCCGAACGACGACCGCGTACGCGCGGGTCTGAAACTTGAAGGATTTGTGGACGCCTATCTTCTGGTCGGCCGTTTCGTCGAACCCCAAGTTTTAGAATCCATTTCACGCACCCGCGGCGCGGCGGCGCAATATTCCCAACTGCAAAAAAGCAGGGACAGTTTGCAGGTTAAATTTCTACTGGTTTTTGCGCTGGTGGCATTGCTTCTTCTTTTATCGGCGGTATGGATCGGATGGTCCCTCGCAAGCCAACTTACGACACCCATTGCCAGGCTGATTGAAGCTGCTGAACGTGTCCGCAAGGGCGATTTAACGGCCCGCGTCGAGACCACCAATACACAAGCGGATGAAGTCGGAACGCTAAGCAATGCATTTAATCGAATGGCCGAACAGATGGATAATCAGCAGCGCGGCCTGATTGAAGCAAACCGCCAATTGGACGAGCGGCGGCGTTTTACAGAAACTGTGTTGACCGGCGTTTCCGCGGGGGTCATTGGGCTGGATAACGAATGCCGCATACGTTTTCCCAACCGATCCGCGTCGGAATTACTGGAGACCGATTTGACGCAGCATCTCACGGAACAGATTGCCGACGTAGCGCCTGAAATGGGAGAACTGGTGGCCCGCGCCCAAAAATTACCGATTCGCACTGCCCAAGGTGAAATATCGATCATTCGAAACGGCAAAACCAAAACCTTTGTCGCCTCTGTGGCGGTTGAACATATCGATAAGGAAATTATCGGCTATGTCGTCACGTTCGACGACGTGACCGAGCTGTTATCGGCGCAACGCATGGCCGCATGGGCCGATGTTGCGCAGCGCATTGCCCATGAAATCAAAAACCCGCTAACGCCGATCCAGCTTTCGGCCGAGCGTTTGAAACGCAAATACCAAAAAGAAATCACGTCAGATCCCGAGACCTTTGCCATTTGTACTGATACGATTGTTCGCCAAGTTGAAGACATTGGGCGCATGGTTGATGAATTTTCGTCTTTCGCGCGCATGCCGCAACCGGCGTTGAAAATGGTGGATCTGGGTGAGTTGTGCCAACAAAGCCTGTTCTTGGAGCGTAACCGTTATCCCGGCATCGAATTTGATTTTGTGCTCCCGGATAAATCTATAAACGCCAATTGCGACAGGCTGCAAATCGGCCGTGCACTGACGAATATACTAAAGAACGCAGCCGAATCAGTTACCGGGCGCGTGGCTGAACGAGATGAGCTCTTGCCGCCAGGGCGGATCGCGCTAAAATTGTCGATTGACGAAAACCGGCCACGGATCGAAGTTACCGACAACGGGCAAGGATTCCCCGCTGATCTCCTGGATCGGATAACGGAACCTTATGTGACGACGCGTGAGAAGGGGACCGGCTTAGGATTGGCAATCGCCAAAAAGATCGTAGAAGATCATTCCGGTGAACTGTTGATCGAAAACCGCGCCGGCGGCGGCGCAATGGTAATTATTTTACTGAGTGAAATAACCGGTGACATAAATTCTGGAACCGGTACGGACAATACCAACGAAGAAACAAGTATCGAGGTAGCGTCCCATGGCGCATGACATATTGATCGTCGATGACGAAGCGGATATCAGGATGCTGACGTCAGGCATCTTGGAAGACGAAGGCTTTCAGACCCGCGAAGCCGCTGAGAGCAATAGCGCCTTCGCCGCCATCGAGGCCCGGCGTCCGAACCTGATCTTGCTGGATATCTGGCTTGAAGGGAGCGAGTTGGACGGTATGGAAATACTGGAACGATTGGCCGCTGAGCACCCGATGGTGCCGGTTGTTATGATGAGTGGTCATGGCTCAATCGAAACAGCGGTTAAGGCGATCAATCTCGGCGCCTATGATTTTATCGAAAAACCATTCAACGCGGATCGCATGATCCTGGTGGTATCGCGCGCCGTCGAAGCGACAAATCTCAGGCGTGAAAACGAAGAATTAAAGCTGCGCACGGGCGGCGAGGCGATGCTGATCGGCAAATCTCCGGCCATCAACCAGATCCGCCATTCTATCGACAAGGTAGCACCAACCAACAGCCGCGTCCTCATTACCGGGCCTGCGGGTTCGGGTAAAGACGTTGTCGCTCGGTTGCTGCACCGGCACTCCAACCGCTCCGGCGGCCCCTTTATCTCGCTCAATTGCGCGACCATGCAACCCGATGGTCTGGAACTCAGTTTATTCGGCGCCGAGACCAAATCGGATGGCCCTGGAATAGTACCGCGCGAAATTGGATTGTTCGAGCAAGCCCATAACGGCACGTTGTTCTTAGACGAGGTTGCGGACATGCCGGGGGAAACCCAAGGTAAAATAGTCCGCGCCCTGCAAGAACAGACGTTCCAGCGGGTCGGCGGCACCACGCGCGTTGAAGTGGACGTACGGGTCATTGCTTCGTCCAGCCGCAATTTAGCCTTGGCAATGTCTGAAGGCCGTTTTCGAGAAGATTTGTTTTACCGCCTCAGCGTGGTTCCAATTGAAATTCCGCCATTGAACGCATTTCGCGAAGATATCCCGGAACTGGTGATTTATTTCATGTCTCAAATGTCGCGTTTATCGGGCCGCCCAGCGCGGCGCTTTGCCGAAGAGGCCCTTGCAAAACTGCAGGCGTATGACTGGCCGGGCAATGTTCGTGAATTGCGCAATGTCGTTGAAAGAACGCTGATTATGGCGCCGGGAGACAGTAGTGAGCCGATCCGAAGCGACACCATTCCGGCAGAAATCTCGGATGCGACCGAGCCATCGGTGGCGGTCGGCCAAAATGCCGAAATTATGGGTCTGCCGCTACGCGAAGCCCGGGAAATATTTGAGCGCGAATATCTAATGTCACAAGTTACACGGTTCGGCGGCAACATATCGCGAACTGCCGAATTCGTTGGAATGGAACGTTCGGCCCTACATCGTAAACTGAAATCACTCGGCGTTCAGTCGGAGGAGCGAATTCGAGCAGCCAACGATTAGGCTCTCGAAGCAACTCGATTTTCGAATGGAACAATCATGAAAGTAATCGTCTGCGGCGCAGGCCAAGTCGGCTTTTCAATTGCCCGCTATTTGGCCCAGGAAGACAATGATGTGACGGTCATCGACCAGTCGCAGGAATTGACTCGCAAGATCGCCGATATGCTTGATGTCAAAACCGTACGCGGGTTCGCGTCTCACCCCGAGATTTTAGAACAAGCGGGCGCAAACGACACCGATATGCTGATCGCCGTTACCCAGGCCGACGAAGTTAATATGATTGCCTGTCAGGTCGGGCACTCTCTCTTCAACATCACAACCAAAATCGCCCGCGTGCGCCAACAAGGCTATTTGGATCCGAAATGGGCAAATTTATACACCCGCGACCATATGCCGATCGACGTTATTATCTCACCGGAACGCGAAGTCGCGGAAGCCATTGCACGGCGATTGCGCATGCCCGGCGCCTTCGATCTGATTTCGTTGGTGGACGACAAGGTCAAATTGGCCGGTGTCCGTCTCAACGGAAATTGCCCGGTCATCAATACACCGCTCAGGCAGTTGACCCAACTATTCCCGGACTTGAATGTCATGATCCTCGGCATCGTGCGCGGTAATGATGCCATCGCCCCGAGCGATGATGAGCAATTGATCGAAGGAGACGAAATTTATTTTGTTTCCGATAGCCAACATCTGGAACGCGCCATGACGGCATTCGGGCACGAAGAGAGAGAAGCCAGACGCATAATTGTTTTTGGTGGTGGCAATATCGGACAGTTCCTTACTCAGCAAATCGAAGCCGAGAACACATCGGTCAACATCAAGATCATCGAAAAAGATAAACAGCGCGCCGAGATCGCCGCGCGCAACCTCAAGCGATCCGTGGTCCTGCAAGGCGATGTTTTGGATTCCGCTATTTTGGAAGAAGCCAATGTATCAACCGCGGAAACCGTGGTGTCGGTCACAAACGATGACGAAACCAATATTCTATCGTCGTTATTGGCAAAGCGCCTTGGCTGCGCCCGCGCGATCACGCTTATTAATTCCGAAACTTATTCCTCGCTAACTCCATCGCTCGGTATCGACGTAGTGGTTAGCCCGCGCCACATTACCGTGTCCACGATTTTGCAGCATGTCCGCCGTGGGCGCATTCATTCGGTCCATACCCTACGCGACGGGTTCGGCGAATTAATTGAGGCCGAAGCCCTCGAAACGTCACCCTTGGTGGGTCAACCGCTGGGAGATTCGGATTTGCCCGATGGCGTAATTGTCGGCGCCGTCGTGCATGATGACGAAGTAATTATTCCGCGCAGCTCAACCATTGTTCATGCCGGCGACCGGGTTGTCATGTTTGTGCCTTCTAAAGCCGTGCGCGACGTAGAAAAAATGTTCGCCGTGCAGCTTGAGTTTTTTTAACACCCATGCCGGCGCAATCTTATGTCAATGGCCGCTATGTCTTGCATGATAGTGCCGCTGTCCATATCGAAGACCGCGGCTATCAATTCGCCGATGGCGTTTATGAAGTCATCGCCATCTATGGCGGCGGCATCGTCGACGAAAAGCCCCATATGGAACGGTTTTTCCGCTCCTTAGGCGAACTCAATATTCCACCGCCTGCAAGCGCGCGCACAATCGCTATCATCCTGCGCGAAATATTGCGCCGTAACAGGATCACCGACGGCGCGCTTTATCTTCAGGTCACGCGCGGCGTCGCGCCCCGCAATCATGCCCACCCGCCGGACATGAAACCGGCGCTCGTGGTCACCGGGCGGGCGGTTCGTTGGCCCCAGTCTTTTGCCGCGGTTCAGCCGATAGCAATAGTCGGCGTTGCCGATGAACGCTGGACCAGGGCCGATATTAAATCGGTATCCTTGTTGCCTAATATCTTGGCGCGCATGAGCGCCGACCGGACCGGCGCCGACGATGCTTGGATGATCGACGGCGCCGGCTATGTGACCGAAGGCTCGTCATCGAACGCTTGGATTGTCTCAAACGGCGACGAAATCATCACACGCCAATTGGGTCATTCCATTTTGGCCGGTATTACACGCCAAGCGATATTGAAACATTTCGGCGATGCCCTGAAATTCACCGAGCGCGCGTTTACCTTGGAAGAAGCGAAAGGCGCCGCCGAAGCCTTCCAGACCAGCACCACCGCATTGGTCAAACCGGTGGTCAAGATCGATGGGTCTCCAATTGGGGATGGCAAGCCCGGCGGGGTAACCAAAAAAGTCTTCGAAGCCTATCTTACCCACTTCGCCGCGCATGCAAGTGCCGCCCCAAGTGCCGCCCCAAGTGCCGCCTCATGAGCGCGGCAAGCACAGGCGGGGCACGCCCCCCGGCCATATTATTCGACTGGGACAACACGCTGATTGATAGCTGGCCGATTATTCACGCCGCCAACAATGCCGCCATGAAGGCCATGGGCCTGCCCGAATGGACTTTCGATCAGACCAAGACACGGGTGCGCAAATCCATGCGCGATGCCTATCCCGAAATTTTTGGCGACCGCTGGGAAGAAGCGGGGGAAGTATTTTACGCCCATTATCGCACCCATCATCTGGATGAGCTTCGATCGATCACCGGGATCGAAGATATGCTTTCGGCGTTAAAAGATGCCGGAATTTACATGGGTGTCGTCAGCAACAAGAC
>JABMOP010000493.1 GCA_013204125.1 Rhodospirillales bacterium
ATGTATCTTTGCCGATGGAATCATAAACCGCCGCCACCCCATCGCCGCCGGTGATGTCTTTGACCCGCTCTTCAAAATTTTCGGATGCATAGTTGATGGCGTGATCGCAGCCGAGCTTCACTATCAATTTGGCCTTCTCGGCGCTTGAAACCGTGCCGATGACGGTGGCGCCCAAATGCTTGGCCCATTGGCACAAGATTGATCCGACGCCGCCGGCGGCCGCATGCACTAAGATCGTATCGCCCTTGGCCACCAAGTAGGATTTGAACAACAACATATGGGCGGTCATGCCTTTGAGCATCATCGCTGCCGCGATTTCGTCCGATATGCCGTCCGGCAAGGGAATGGCCGCCGCCGCCGGGATCACCCGTTCTTCTGCGTAAGATCCTGGAACACCCACATAGGCGATGCGCCGGCCAACCTTTATTTCACTAACACCGGCGCCGACCGCTTGGACCACGCCGGCGCCTTCGCCGCCCGGAATAACCGGCTGGTCCAGCGTCTGCGTTGTGTCGCCGCGCCTTTTCGTATCGGCAAAATTGAGCCCGGCGGCGGTCTGGCGAAGCCGGATTTCGCCTTCGCCGGGATCAGCCACTTCAACCTCTTCCCATTTAAGCACTTCGGGTCCGCCGGCTTCGTGCATGCGTATGGCATATGGCATCGTCTAGTCCCCTAAAATTTATCGCTCGGAGTGTAACGGAAACGCTGCCAAAAAAAAGCAACGCTTCCTGCGTTGACTGATGGAGATGCAAACCTACAATATCAATCAACAGCCGGGCGTTGCTCCTTAAAATCGCCGGGCCATATTTTTAAAATGGGAGCGGGAGGACAGACCAATGAAGCCACCGCCATTTGCCTATGCGAAACCGGCCAATCTTGCCGAAGCCCTGGCCCTTAAATCCGAACACGGCGACGACGGCGCGTTCCTTGCCGGCGGCCAAAGCCTGATAGCGACGCTCAATATGCGCTTGTCGGCGCCGGAAATTTTGATCGATGTGAACGGCATTGCCGAATTATCGGGTATCGAGAAGCAGGGCAATATTTTACGCATCGGCGCCATGACCCGCCACCGGGATATCGAAAATTCCGCCGAAATCGCCGCGCACGCGCCGCTGATTGCCGCCGCGATCACCCAAGTGGGCCATCCGGCTATCCGTAACCGAGGCACCATCGGCGGCAGCATCGCCTTCGCCGATCCGGCGGCGGAAATGCCCGCCTGTTTGCTGGCCCTGGACGGTGTGATCGAAATTGCCGGCGCCGATGGGCGGCGCAAAGTCGCAGCGGGTGATTTCTTTAAAGGCATTTACGAAACTGATTTGGGCGCCGGCGATATATTGACGGCGATGGAAATTCCGGTCCAATCGGATGGCTGGCGAAATGGGTTCGACGAAATCGGCCGCCGCCATGGCGATTATGCGATGGCCGGGCTGGCCGCAAGGCTGCGCATCGACGGCGGGAAAATCGCCGAAGCGCGGCTGGTCTATTTTGCCGTTGGCGGCACACCGGTCCTGGCGGTAGCGGCGGGCGAAAAACTGATCGGCAACGGGCTGACCCCTGATGCGATCGAAGCCGCCGCGAAGGCGTTGGACAGCGATCTGGATCCGTTCGATGATTTGCATTGCAGCGCGGCGATGAAGCGCCATTTGGCCGGGGTACTGACAAGCCGGGTATTGGGCGCAATGGGAGACGTGGAGAATGGTTGATCGCATTCAAATCACCACCCAAGTCAACGGCGATACGGTCACGGCCGATGTGGAACCGCGCCAGAGCCTGGTTGATTTCCTGCGCGATGAATTGGGCCTGACCGGCAGCCATGTGGGCTGCGAGCATGGTGTTTGCGGGGCGTGCACGGTGCGCCTCGATGGTCAGATCGTGCGCGGCTGCCTGACCTTGGCGGTGCAAGCGGATGGCGCCGAAGTTGAAACCATCGAAGGCGCATCTGAAAGCGGCGCCATTGCCGATCTACAAAAAGCCTTTCACGAACGGAACGCGGTCCAGTGCGGGTTTTGTTCGCCCGGTATGCTGCTCAGCGCGGCCGAACTTTTGGACCACAAGCCGGATGCCGGGCGCAGCGAAATTCGCGAATTCTTATCCGGAAATTACTGCCGCTGCACCGGCTATCAGACCATTGTTGATGCCATCGAAGAAGTCGCCGATGCCAGGCGTGGCGGAAAGGGAGGCGCGTGAAATGAGCGATCAAAAAAATAGCGGCCCCGGCCTTTCCATCCATGACCGGCCCAACAGTTATATCGGAAAATCGATCCCCCGGCCGAACGCTCGGCGCTTGTTGCAAGGGCGCGGTATCTTCACCGACGATGTCAGCTTGCGGCGCATGGTCCATGCGGCCTATCTCCGTTCGCCCTTCGCCCATGCGGAAATCGTCTCTATCGATACCAGCGACGCCAAAGCTGCGCCCGGCGTCGTCGCCGTCGTCACCGGCAAAGACATGGCGGAAATGGTCACCCCTTACGTCGGGGTTATGACCCATTTGGAAGGTATGCGTTCGCCGCCCCAATACCCGCTGGCCATCGACCGCGCCCGTTGGCAAGGCGAGCCGGTGGCGGTCGTTGCTGCGGCGAGCCGCGCCCAGGCCGAAGACGCGATGGAACTTATCAAGATCGAATGGAAAGAATTGCCGACGGCCACCGATATGACCAAGGCGTTGGATAGCGATGCCGAAGTGATCCATCCCGAACTCGGCAATAATCTTTGCTGGGAACGGCTGGTTGATGTGGGCGATGTCGATGCGGCCTTGGCGGGCTCGGCCCATGTGGTCGAAGCTGAATTTGATTTTGGCCGCCACACCGGTGTTACGTTGGAGCCGCGCTCGATCATCGCCGATTTCGATCCTTCAGAAGATAAGCTGACCGTCCATCTTTCGACCCAGGCGCCGCACATGATGCAGGCGATCATGGCCAAGCATTTCGATCTGGAAGAACACAATGTGCGCATCATTGCCAAAGATGTGGGCGGCGCGTTCGGTATTAAAGTCCATACCTATGGCGACGAGATGGGCACCGTCGCGCTGGCGATAATGCTGAAACGGCCGGTGAAGTTTATCGCCGACCGGATGGAATCCTTTGTTGGCGATATCCACGCCCGCGATCACGTTATCAAAGGGCGCATGGGCGTCGATGCGGACGGCCATATCACCGCCATCGATTACGACGATATTACAGGCATCGGGCCTTATTCGATGTACCCCCGGACAAGCGGCATTGAAATTAACCAGGTGCTGAACCTGACCGCCGGTTGGTACAAGATCGAAAACTACCGGGCGCGTGGGCGCGTTGTCTTTCAGAACAAACCGATGATGTGCCAATACCGCGCCGTCGGCCATCCGATTGCCATGGCTTTGGCCGAAGGGCTGGCCGATATGGCGGCGAACGCGGCGGGCATTGATCCGTTGGAATTCCGGCGCATCAATTTGATCCCGGATGATGCCTATCCGACCAAATCGGTTACCGGCATGCCGTTTGAAAAATTATCGCATCAAGGGTGCTTGGAAAAGCTGGCAGAGATGATGGATTACGACATGGTCCGCGCCGATCAGGCAAAAGCCTTGGAGCAAGGCATCTACCGCGGCATCGGCTTTTGCTCGATGATCGAGGTGACGACGCCAAGCGCCATGTTCTACGGCATCGGCGGCGCGCCCATATCGGCGCAAGACGGCGCAACCGTACGGCTCGACGCCAAGGGCAATGTATTTTGCGCCATCAGCGTTACCGAACAGGGCCAGGGCGCCGAAGCCATCGTCAACCAAATCGTCGCAACGGCGGTCGGCGTGACGCCCGATAAAGTGCGCGTCATTACCGGCGATACGGAAATGACGCCGTATGGCGGCGGCACCTGGGGGTCGCGCGGTACCGGCGTCGCCGGCGAAGCCGCAACTCAAGCCGGCCACGCGCTCCGCCGCCAAATTCTGGAAGCCGCCGGGCAAATGCTGCAAGCCGATCCGGACAGCTTGGATATCCGCGAAAATCAAGTCGTCGATATGGCGAACGGGGCGGAACGGATCGCGCTATCGGAAATTGGCCGCCTCGTTTATTACCGCGCCGATACCTTGCCGCCCGATTTTCAGCCCGAATTATCAGTGACCCGCCATTTTGTGCCGAAGGCATTTCCCTTCGCCTTCACCAACGGCATCCATGCCTCCTACCTCGAAGTGGACGTCAATACCGGCATTGTCAAACTGCTCAAGCATTGGGTGGTCGAAGATTGCGGCAAGGTCATCAATCCGATGCTGGTCGA
>JABMOP010000494.1 GCA_013204125.1 Rhodospirillales bacterium
CCGTTGCATATTGTCCTCTCCTATGACGAAGAAGTCGGCTGCCTCGGTGCGCCCGGCCTCATTAAACGCTACCGGAAGGATTTCCCCGAAGCCTTGGCCGCCATAATCGGCGAGCCGACGGAGATGAAACTGGCCAATGCGCATAAAGGGATTGCCGCGTTCGAGACGCGCATTACCGGTAAACCCGGCCATTCATCCAATCCCGGCGCCGGCGTCAATGCCATCAATTATGCCGCGCGTTGTATTAAGGCCTTGGAAGATATCGCAGATGATTTTAGACGAGGCGGCAAACATCCTCGTTTTTCGCCGCCGCATGCGACCCTTTCTGTCGGTACGATTGAAGGTGGTAACGCTATCAACATCATTGCCGAAAACTGTGTGATCGGTTGGGAATGCCGTTCGGTCACCGGCACGGAAGCCGATGAAGCAATTGCGAAATTTGAAGAATATTGCCGCAGCCGGCTGGTGCCGGAGATGCAGGAAGGCGATGCGGGCGCCGGGATCGAAACGCGCCGGACGGCTCATGTGCCGCCTTTGCGGAGCGATGGCGACAATGTGGCCGAAGAATTGGTGCGCCGCTTGACCGGGCAAAACGAGGCCGGCGTTATTTCATTTGCCGCCGAAGCCGGTTTGTTCCAAGAAGCCGGTATTCCCGCTGTCATCATCGGGCCCGGCTCCATCGCCCAAGCCCATCGGGCGGACGAGTATGTTTCCATAGATCAATTAGAAGAATGTACCTTGTTTATTAGGCGAATAACGGGCTGGGCCGCGGCGTAACGGTGCGAAAAACCGGGTATAGAGGTATTCCCGGTCTATTAAGACTACCCGTTATAGGTTAATCTTGCTCGTAATGAGAATAGTATTCCGTTATTACTATTTATAATTGAAGCATGAAGGAAAGTTTTGTCTGCACCTTTACATTCAGGGCCGCAGGCCACACATGACAAACTAGGGTTTATAGTCCTGCCGAAAATTAAAAACATCTGCGTTAATCAAGGTATTTTGTAATGTCTCAACTTACCCCGGTCCTGGTCGTCACCAGCGACGCCAAATTGGGCATCGAGCTCAAATCGATGCTGGAGGATAGATATATCCTCGTCATCGAAAGCGACGCGTCCAAGGTCATAGACCAAATTTCGACGCTTCGTCCGTTGGCGATCATTATTGACGATGATTTAAAGCCCCGGGGTGGGCTCAAGTTTCTGAGCAAACTCCGTGAAGGCGCAACGGCGAAATCCATACCCACACTGTTGCTGATCGCCAGGCATCAAGAAAATATCGTCCGTAAAACCGATTATCTGGGTGAATTGAACTATATTATCAAACCGTTCAAGCGCGACCAGCTGCGCGGCGAAGTTTCCGGCCTGGTCAACAAAGGTGTCGAGAAAAGCTGGGACACCTTGCCGCCGGTGCAAAGATCCGTGCTCAACGAAACCGTCTCTATTTTTCGTGACAGTTTCCGTTCCATCCAAAATGGCCAGCCGATCCCGGTGGTCGAGATTGAAAAGAGCTGCCAGCCTCTTGTGCAGGCGGTGACCGACAATCAAGTAACGGGGCTTTTGGATGCGGTTCAGAACCACGACGACTACACCTATGTGCATTCACTGCGCGTTGCCATCTATTTGGCGCTATTTGGCCATTCCATCGGCATCAAGGGTAAAGATCTCCTAACCTTGTCGTCGGGCGGGCTGATGCATGATCTTGGTAAGTGCAGAATTCCCCACGATATTTTAAACAAACCCGGCCGGCTTTCCGAATCAGAGTTCGATGTGATGAAGACCCATGTGCACCACACCGGTGAAATATTTGATTCGACCGGCGGCATCGGGATCGGCGTTCAGACAATCGCCCTTCAACACCATGAAAAAATCGATGGGTCCGGCTATCCGAAAGGGATTAGCGGCGTTAAGCTCGACGAATTATCGCGCATGGCGACGATTGTCGATATTTATAGCGCGCTCACCGACCGCCGCGTCTATAAACCGGCGATGGAGCCGGTAAAAGCCATCGGTATTTTGGAAAGTATCCCCGGCGAGGTCGATCAAAAGCTGCTTGGAAAGATGAAGGACTATCTTCTTCAGGCATCAGGACTGCCGGAACTTTAACGGCGAAGTTTGGATATTAGAGCACGAATTCCGTCATATAGCGCTGGATATTACGCTGCATTTCGGTGTTGAATTCGGCCATGAGGGCTTCCGTCATTTCAAACCAAGCCTTGCGCCGGTCGGTTAGCGATACATCTTCAAGAACGGTTTTTTCGCGCATTGCCTTGGATCTAACGATCGCCCGGCGGATGCCTTTGTCGTCAAAAATCTCCAAGCTGGCGCTGACGGTCACGGTGTAGCGTTCAGACTGCTCTTTGGTGAAAAACCCTTTGATGCCCTTGTCGATTTCAAGCTTGGACTCGATTGCTTGGGCTTCCAAGAGGGTGAAGCGCGCCGTGCCTTTGGACCCTTGAGCTTGCAGCCGGTCTTCGGCCCAGCGTTTGAGCGCGCGCACCGGCGGCACCGGAAATTGATGGCCGACATGGGGTGCTTCGGTGGTCTGCTTGGACTTATCATCGATCTGGATGTCGACAATGCGCAAATTAATTTTTGGCAGATGCTTAAAGGTGATGTCGGCAAGATCCATGACCGGATCGGCGGTCGCGCACCCAGCCAATAGAACGGCTAAAGCAATAAGCAAAACCTGCGGTAGGCGAAATATTCTAGACAAATTTACCATGCGTCCATGGTCGCACGGCTCGCCAACCCATTCAAGCTATGCCGTGAACGCGCCGCTGCCTTGGGCGCTATTCGGCAGCGAGATTGGTTAACTGATCGTCATCGAAAATATATTCTTGTCTGCAAAATTCACAAGAAGCGACGATCACGCCGTCATCTGTTTTCATGTCGTCCAAACTTTCCGGAGGGTAGAGGACGAGCGTGTTTGCCACTTTTTCGCGCGAACACCGGCAGCGAAAGGCCACCGGCCGGCGGTCGAACACGCGAACGCCGTTTTCGTGATAGAGCCGGTAAAGAATATCGTCGGATGGTATTTCGGTGTCTAAAAGCTCTGCCGGTGTTAGCGAACTCATCAAAATAACTGCGCTTCGCCAGTCTTCGTCGGGCTCCATTTCCAAGCGCGTTTTTCCTCTGGCGCCGGGCATGCGCTGAACCAACAAAGCGCCGGCGCGCGGCTCCCGGCCGCCCGGATCGGCGGCCAGGATGATGGCGGTGTCCAATTGTTCGGAAATTTTAAAATAGGCCTGCGCGCATTCTGAAAGGGTGGCGCCTTCCAGCGGCGTAATGCCTTGATAGCGGTCTGTACCCGGCCCCTGATCCACAGTGAAGGCCAAATGCCCGGTGCCTATCAACTGGGGAATGGATCGATCGGACCGATCGTTGCTATTGAAGTATGCTTCGTCAAATCGGGCATAGCCGCGAAGACCGCCTTCGCTGTCGATATCGGCGACCAGCATGCTCAAAGGCCCATCGCCTTGGGCTTGCAGATTGAACAGGCCGTCATACTTCACCGTCGAAGCCAACGCCGTGGCAAGTGCCATGGTTTCGCCCAAAAGACGGGCGACAACATCTGGATAAGAATGAATGTTCAAGGCCTGCTCGTAGGCGCTGCCAAGGCGTATTAAACGCCCGCGCACATCCGATCCTTCGATTTGAAAAGGTCTGACACTGTCCGGAAATTTGGTCGCCGCCGCGCCTTCCCCGGCCTTCAAATCAGCCACCGCCCAAGCACCAAACGAGGATGCCTTTCTGAGCGTGGAGCCGGTTTTCCGCTTCATCCCAGACCACCGATTGCGCACCGTCGATGACATCGCCCGTCACTTCTTCGCCGCGGTGGGCCGGTAAGCAATGCATGAAAAGGGCGTCCGGCTTCGCGGCGCCCATAATCCCGCTGTCCACCCGATAAGGAGCCAAAAGTTTGTGCCGCCGATCGGCGTCTTCATCACCCATCGACACCCAGGTATCGGTGACAACGCAATCGACGCTATCCGCTGCGGCGCGGGCATCTTCGGTTACCATTATTTCCGCGCCTTCGGATTTAGCCCATTGGACCAATTCATCCGCCACGGCCAGCGATTTCGGCGTCGCCAAATTCAGCGAAAAGCCAAATTTTGCTGCCGCGTGCAGCCAGGAAACAGCGACGTTGTTGCCGTCGCCAATCCAAGCCACGGTTTTGCCTTCGATCGACCCCCGGTGCTCTTCAAAGGTCATGATATCGGCCATGATCTGGCACGGGTGCGACGCATCGGTAAGCCCATTGATAACCGGCACGCTCGCGTGTTCGGCCAATTCCGTCAATTTTGCCGGGTCATCGGTACGGATCATGATGGCATCGGCGTAGCGCGATAGGACCCGCGCCGTATCGGCGATAGTCTCACCTCGGCCCAACTGGGAATCCCGCTCGCCCAGGACAACGCTGGTGCCGCCCAATTCCTTCATGCCAATTTCGAACGAAACCCGCGTTCGGGTCGATGGTTTTTCGAAAATCATCACCAGAACTTTGCCGGCAAGCACATCGGCACCGGCGCCGGAGCCAGCTTTATGGGCCGCCGAGGTTTTTAATATTCCGCGCAAAGTGGCGCCGTCGAAACGGTCCAGATCGAGGAAATGATTAGGCGTTTTTTCCGTGCCGGTCATGCGCCTTCGAAATCGCGGCAGACGGCATCGAATATTTCGATGGCCTCGTCGATTTCACCCTCTGTGACAACGAGCGGGGGAATAAACCGGATCACATTGCCGCCCGCCGGAACGGTCAGCAATCCCTTGGCTTCCATCGCCTTCACCATATCAAGATTGGTCGGCTCTACCGCCACGCCCAGCAACATGCCTTCGCCGCGCACTTCGCCCAAAACCTTGGGATGCGCCTTGGCGGCATCCTCTAATTTCTGGCGCAGATAGCCACCGGTTTTGCGGACATTTTCCAAAAACCCGTCTGCCAATAGAATATCCAAGACCGCATTGGCTGCCGCCATGGCCATCGGATTGCCGCCGAACGTGGATC
>JABMOP010000495.1 GCA_013204125.1 Rhodospirillales bacterium
GTCGGCCCAGGCGGCGGCGGGGGTGCCGGTTTTGCCACGCCTAAGTCTATATTGGCGGCTTCGGCCGCTTCGCTCAGTTGCTTATTCACACCGGCGAGCCACGGCGCGTCTGGCGGCGAGACGGCGATCAATTTTTTCATAGTCTGCACGGCGGCGGCATTATCGCCCGAATGCCTTTGATCCATCCCTAAGTAAAACAGCGCTTTTGGATAGGTCGGGTTTAGTTTCAACGCCGCCGCAATTTCGGCACGGGCCGGGGCTGTAAATTTCCGATCCGCGCCCAAGAATATCATTTCACCGAGATCGGTCCGGATATCGGCGCGCGCCGGCGCCAGTTTTATGGCGCGCCTGTACGCCTTCGTCGCATCCTTGAAATTGCCGAGGTCGGCGAGCGAGCGCGCGAGCAAAAGCCAGCCTTCCAAGCGTTCCGGTGATTGCTGCATGCGCGCCGCCAACTGGTCCACCAGTTTCTGCATGGCCACGCGGTTTTCACTCGGGTCTGCCGGCTGGGCGCGTTTTGCGTGGGGGCGATCGGGTATTTCCGGGGCGCCCAATTGATTGTAGAGCGCAAACGACAGGGCCGGCACAAACACGGCGCCAATAATGGCGGCAATGATGGGACCCCCGGCCGATGATTTTGCTGACTCGCCATCGTTGTCGCCGCGCAGCCTCCGGCGTTCGATTTCAGATGTAAGCTGGCGGGCGCCTTCATCATCCATGAGGCCCCGTGCGCGGTCGCTCTCAATTTCCCTTAGTTGGTCCGCATAGACATTATCATCATAGCCGCCTTCGCTTGCCGCTTCGCGAAACAAAGGCAGGATCAAAAGAACCAAAACTCCGATAATCAGTAGCCCGGCAGCAATCCAGATGGTCATGACGCGGCCTCGTTGCCACCGCTTGAATGGCGGCGAAAATATAAGATGATACCGATAAGGCCCAAAAATACGAACACCAGCGGGCCGAACCAAAGGATCAGCGTCGTCGCCTGAACCGGCGGGTCGAGCAGCACGTAATCGCCGTAACGGGACACCACATAGCCAATCACATCGGCGTCGGAATCCCCGGCGACCAGACGCTCACGCACCAAAACTCTGAGATCGCGCGCCAGCTCCGCATTCGAGTCGTCGATCGATTGGTTCTGGCAGACGATGCAGCGAAGTCCCTTGGAAATTTCGCGGGCGCGGGCTTCAAGAACAGGATTGGCCAAAACTTCATTTGGCTGCACGGCCCGGGCGGGCGGGCTGAAACAAATGCCGAAGGCGAGGATCAGCAAGGCGCAGGCGGATAATGCTGTCTTCATTGGCGCCTCAACTTTTCGACGATAGGAAACAACGTATCGCTCCAAACGCTTGGGTTAAGGGGTCCCAAATATTTGTAGCGGATGATACCGGTCTTATCGACGATGAAGGTTTCCGGCGCGCCGGAAACACCAAACGCAATGGCGCCCCGGCTTTTCGGGTCGTCGCCGATCAGCGTATAGGGATTGCCGCGTTTTTTAAGCCAATCGGGACCGGCTTTGCGGTCCGGTTCGCGCCAATCGATACCGTAAATAGGAATGATGTTTTCGGTCTTCAGTTTCATCAGGAACGGATGTTCGACAAGGCAGGCGATGCACCACGATCCAAACACATTGACCAAAACCACTCGGCCTTTTAAATCGGTGCTGGATAGCCCTCTATCCGATCCGTCGATGGCGGCAAGGGTAAATTCCGGCACCGGTTTATTGATAAGAACCGACGGCAATTTGCTGGGATCGTGGCCGAGCCCCGCCGTGAAATAAATGGCGAGCAGACCGAGGACCAGTACGGGTGTCAGAAAGGCTAATCTCATCCACATGGTGCGGGCCGGATCAAATCTCGGCGCCGGCGGCGCCGGCCGGTTGCGCCCGCTTGGCTGGCGCGCCGATCCGATAACGCCGATCGGTTAAGGAAATTCCAGCGCCGAGCACCATAATCAGCGCCCCCGTCCACATCCACGGCACCAACGGATTGAAATAGAGCCGCGTTACATAGCCGCCGGTGGCGTCCGGATCGCTTACCACGGCGTAAAGATCACCCAAAAATGTAGATCGGATGGCGGCTTCCGTGGTCGCCGGGCGGCCCATGCCGTAGGCGCGCTTTTCCGGGAACATCGTGAAGGTCGAGCCGCCGCTGCTTGTGACGTCGAATTGGCCGCGCATGGCCACATAATTTGGACCGGGAACCTGCCGCACGTCCACCAGCTTGAAGGCATAACCGCCGACATTCACTGTGCTTCCGGGCTGCATAACCTGGATGCTTTCGCTTTGCCAGGTGCTGGACGCGGTCATGCCGGCAATCATCAGCGCCAATCCGCCATGGGCCAAAGTCATGCCCCAACTTGCCCGGGGCTGATGGAGGAGCCGCCGCCAAGTTTCTGCGAGCGGGCCTTGGAACAGGCCGATGCGCGCCGTAAATTCAAAAATCGTCGCCGCCAGCAGCCAAGCCGCAAGACCCATGCCGAGCGCCGCCAGCGCCGAAGTCCGGTCTATAAATAACCACACGGCCAAGCCCGCCAGGGCGCCGATAAGGGCGATATATTTCAACCGCAGAAGGGCGCCCAACCCATCGCCGCGTTTCCATTTCAGCAGGGGTGCAACGCCCATCAACATAATTGCCGGGATCATCATCGGAACGAACACGCCGTTGAAATAAGGCGCGCCGACCGACACTTTGCCCAATTCCAGAACGTCCAGGAACAATGGGTAGAGGGTGCCGAGCAACAC
>JABMOP010000496.1 GCA_013204125.1 Rhodospirillales bacterium
GCGCGGCACCAAGCGCGAAGATGTTGAACGCGGCCAAGTTGTTGCGGCGCCGGGTTCGATCACGCCGCACCGCAAGTTTTCTTGCGAGGCTTATATCCTGACCAAGGATGAAGGCGGGCGTCACACACCGTTTTTTGCTAATTACCGGCCTCAATTTTACTTCCGGACGACGGATGTTACGGGCACGGTTGAACTTCCTTCGGGCACCGAGATGGTGATGCCGGGAGATAATATTTCGATGACGGTTGAATTGATAACGCCGATTGCCATGGATCAGGGCCTCCGCTTCGCCATTCGCGAAGGTGGACGTACCGTCGGCGCCGGCGTCGTCGCAAGCATCATCGAATAAGGGATAAATTTGGGCGCCGCATTTTGCGGCGCTAAATTATTTATGGACGATAAATATGGCGGACAGTCAAAATATTCGAATTCGATTAAAGGCTTATGATCATCGCGTTTTAGATCAATCGACGGCGGAAATCGTGAGTACGGCAAAACGGACGGGCGCACAGGTTCGCGGGCCAATCCCGCTGCCGACCCGGATTGAAAAATTTACCGTTTTGAGATCCCCGCACATCGATAAGAAATCGCGGGAACAATTTGAAATCAGAACCCATAAGAGGGTGTTGGATATTCTCGATCCGACACCTGAAACGGTCGATGCATTGATGAAGCTGGATTTGGCTTCGGGTGTCGATGTGGAAATCAAGCTTTAGGCGGGCGGAAGTTATGCGTACAGGATTAATCGCTCAGAAACTTGGAATGAGCGCCGTGTTCGGTGATGACGGCAGGCACATTCCGGTTACGGTGTTGAAAGTCGACAACTGTCAGGTTGTCGCGCAACGCACATCTGAGCGGGATGGCTATACCGCCCTGCAATTGGGCGTTGGTGTGCGCAAGGTGAAGAATGTGTCCAAGCAGATGCGCGGCCATTTTGCATCCGCCAAAGTAGAACCTAAAAAATACCTCGCCGAGTTCAGGGTGTCCGATGACGCCATGATCGATGTCGGCTCTGAATTGACCGTCGATCATTTTCTTGATGGCCAATTTGTCGACATTACCGGAGCGAGCAAAGGTAAAGGTTTTGCCGGTGTCATGAAGCGGCATGGATTTGCAGGTCTTCGGGCATCGCACGGCGTCTCGATCTCTCATCGTAGTCATGGTTCGACCGGCCAATGCCAAGATCCAGGTAAGGTCTTCAAAGGTAAAAAAATGGCTGGTCATATGGGCGATGTCCGCGTGACCAAACAAAATTTGCAAATTGTCTCCACCGATGCGGACAAAGGTCTAATCCTGGTTAAGGGTGCGGTTCCGGGTGCCAAAGGCGGATATATTTTCGTTAACGACGCAGTAAAAAAGGCATTGCCGGATGGCTTGCCGATGCCGGGCGCCGTTCGCGGCGGGACAACCGTTGCGCCGGATGACCGAGTCGAAGATCAGGTGAGCGAAAATCAAGCCGTGGAAGAAGCCGCCGTTGATGCTCCGGCCGAAGCGCCTGCTGCCGAAGCTGGAAATCAGGTTGACGAAGAAAGTAAGAAGGAAGATTAATCGATGAAATTACCCGTCATCAGCTTGGATAATAAAAAGGTCGGTGATATCGATCTTGATGACGCCGTGTTCGGCATGCCCAGCCGGCCGGACCTGTTGGCGCGTGCCGTAAACTGGCAATTGGCCAAACGGCGTTCGGGCAATCATAAAACGAAAGGACGCTCCGAAGTGTCTGGGTCAACCGCTAAACCTTTCAATCAGAAAGGCACTGGCCGCGCGCGCCAAGGTGATCGCAAAGCCCCGCAAATGCGCGGCGGCGGTGTGGCATTCGGTCCAGTTGTCAGAGACCATAATCTTAGCCTTCCGAAAAAAGTCAGGCGCCTTGCCCTGCGCTCGGCGCTTTCGGCGAAACAGGCCGACGGTAAATTGATCGTTCTTGATACGGTGTCAATCAAGTCAGCCAAAACCAGCGATTTGGCCAAATTGATTACCAAGCTTGGCTGGAAATCAGCCTTGGTTATTGATGGCGCGGCGGTGGATGCGAATTTCTCCCGGGCCGCAAGTAATATCATGGGATTGGATGTATTACCGCAAGTGGGCGCGAATGTTTATGACATTATTCGCCGCGATACTTTGGTTTTGACCAAGGATGCGGTTGAACAATTGCAGGAGCGCTTGAAATGAGCAACCGTCGCGGCGCACCTGTGGTTATTAGCAAAGGGCGGATGTACGAAATTATTCGCGCACCGATGATTACCGAGAAATCGACCATAATTTCTGAACATAATCAGGTCTGTTTCAAGGTGCCGCTGGATGCCAGCAAGCCGGAGATCAAGGCCGCCGTCGAAGGGCTATTTGAAGTCAAGGTGAAGGCCGTGAATACCCTTCGCCAGCAAGGCAAGGTGAAGCGTTTCAAAGGCATCGTAGGCAAACGCCCAGATTTCAAAAAAGCTATCATCACGCTGGCCGAGGGTGATTCAATTGATATCACGACGGGAGTCTAGAAATGGCGCTCAGAAATTATAAACCGACTTCGCCGGGCCGCCGTGCACTGGTCCTTGTTGATAAGTCGGAATTGTGGAAGGGCAAGCCGGAGAAAAGCTTGACCGAGGGCCTCCGTGGTAATGGCGGGCGCAATAACACGGGCCGCATCACAGCGCGCCGGCGTGGCGGCGGACATAAACGCCGCTACCGGCAAATCGATTTTAAACGCATTAAGTTCGACGTTTCGGCGACCGTTGAACGTTTGGAATATGATCCTAACCGTTCGGCTTTTATCGCCCTGATCCGTTATGACGACGGCGAATTGTCATATATTATTGCGCCGCAACGGCTTAGCCTGGGTGACAAAGTGATTTCCGGCGAACGCGTCGATATCCGTCCTGGGAATGCGCTGCCGATGGCCAATATTCCCGTCGGCACGATCATTCATAATGTTGAGCTTAAAGTCGGCGGCGGCGCGCAAATTGCGCGCTCGGCAGGCACCTATGTGCAATTGATCGGTAAGGACCAAGGATACGCACAATTGCGGCTGGCTTCCGGTGAAATTCGCTTGGTGCGGGCAGAATGCATGGCGACTATCGGCGCCGTATCGAACCCAGACAAATCAAATATCAAGCTTGGCAAAGCAGGTCGTAAGCGTTGGTTGGGCAAGCGCCCGGCAGTTCGCGGCGTTGCCATGAACCCGGTGGACCATCCTCATGGCGGCGGCGAAGGCCGTACTTCTGGCGGTCGGCATCCGGTATCTCCTTGGGGTAAACCAACCAAGGGCAAACGCACGCGTAGCAATAAAAAAACCGATCGGCTGATTATGCGCCGGCGTAGACGCTAGGAGAGAGAGTAGTGGCTCGTTCAGTTTGGAAAGGACCGTTTGTCGGCGGCAACCTGTTGAAGAAATCAGAAACGGCACGCGCCTCCGGGCGGAATGACGTCATCCGGACATGGTCGCGGCGTTCAACGATTTTGCCCCAATTCGTTGGGCTGACATTCGGCGTCTATAACGGCCATAAATTTATACCGGTTTTGGTTACTGAAAATATGGTTGGTCACAAATTCGGCGAATTTTCACCGACCCGGCAATATTCCGGTCACACCGCTGACCGCAAGGGCAAGAGGGAATAATTATGGGCAAGAAATCAAAGCCCAGACGTTTGGCAGATAACGAGGCAAGTGCATTCTCTAAACTCATTCGCACGAGCCCACAGAAGCTTAACCTTGTGGCGGCGACGATCCGCGGTAAGCGTTGTGAAGATGCGCTGCATGAATTGGCATTTTCGGACCGCCGCATTGCCGGTGATGTTAAGCGCGTGTTGGAATCCGCAATCGCAAATGCGGAAAACAATCAGCAGCTTGATGTTGATAAATTGATTGTTGCTGAAGCCACAGCCGGTCGGCAATTCGTGATGAAACGTTGGCGCGCGCGTGCCCGTGGACGTGTAGGTAAAATATTGAAACCATTCAGCAATTTAACAATTATCGTCCGCGAAAGCGAGGGGTCAGCATAATGGGTCAAAAAGTAAATCCGATCGGTTTCCGTTTGGGCATCAATCGCACCTGGGATTCCCGCTGGTACGCGAACACAGCAAGTTATGCGGATTTATTGCACGAAGATTTGGCCTTGCGTGAGATGCTGCACAAAAGTCTGGGCCAAGCTGGTTTGAGCCGCGTTATTATTGAACGCCCAGCCAAGCGCGCGCGGATTACGATCCATACGGCTCGTCCCGGTGTCGTCATTGGCAAAAAAGGTGCTGACATCGAAACCCTGCGCGCCAAGTTGTCAAAATATACGGGCAGCGAAGTCAGCTTGAATATTGTCGAAATCCGCAAACCTGAATTGGATGCGACGTTAATTGCTGAAAATATTTCTCAGCAGTTGGTCCGCCGGATCGCTTTTCGCCGCGCCATGAAGCGCGCTGTTCAATCGGCTATGCGTCTTGGTGCTCGGGGTATTCGTATCAATTGCGGCGGACGCCTCGGCGGTGCTGAAA
>JABMOP010000497.1 GCA_013204125.1 Rhodospirillales bacterium
CATTTCAGCATCCAGTTCTTCGAAGGACGGGGCGATCTGTTTACACGGCCCGCACCATTCGGCCCAAAAATCAACGAGCACAACCTCCGCCGCATCGAGGACATCAGCTTGAAAACTGGAATCGGTTACTTGTTTTGCCATTTTTCTTCCTATCAATCCTAGGACGCGAAAAGCGGCCCAGGAGAATTTACGAACGATACGTCCAATCTATGATCAGTGCCGATTGGCGTCAAGTTGTGACCGGCGCCAATAATTGGTCCGGCAGCTCCATAAGGGATGGTCCCACGGTCCACATTAACAAACAACGAACGGTGCGGTCCGGGTATATTTTTTGCAAAGCTTCCCGGTAAATCGACATCTGCCGGAGATAAATTTCCGGCACATCCGACGCTTTTATCGGCGGCGGTCGGTTGGTTTTGTAATCAACGATAAAAACTTCGTTATCGGTCACTGAGATGCGGTCCAATTGCGCCGAAATGATCCGATCGCCGATGCGCCCAACCAGCGGAACTTCGGCGAGCGAGCCGGGCCCGAACAGGGGGCCAAATTCCGGATGGGAAAGCACCGCCAAAGTTTCCTCCGCAATCTCCTTTTGCTGAGCGGCATCAAGTTTATGTACCTTGCGCTTCAAATACGCGGCGGCCGCCGCCGGTCGGGCATCGGCGTTCAAATCGGGCAGGGTCTGCAACAAGGCGTGAACCAATGTGCCGCGCCGAAACCGCAAACCATCGTCGCCGCTGAGCGGGGACGCTGCCGCCGGCTCTTCGCCATCGGGATTGGATGGCGTCAGGGGTATCAACGGGTCCGGGTCCGGCGGCGGCGGAACAAACGCCCAATCGGGTAACGCCTCTTTTGCAAATTCCGGCTCGCCGGGCGGCGTTTTCACTGCATCGGTCTGCTTCGATGAGAGGCGTAAAGTATCCGGCGATATCGTTTCCGCCGCATTCGACAGGTACGCATCGGCCTCGGTCCCGGCGATATTTTCGAGGGCGCGGCGGATCAGATGGTACCAGCAATCTTCCGGCTCCTTAACTTTTGTGCGCCAACCGGAAATATAGAGCCGGTCTTCGGCGCGGGTCATGGCCACATAAAGCAAGCGGCGGTATTCCTGGTCGCGCCTCAGCTTGACCCGCTCGAGCTCGGCTTCCGAAACCGGATCATAAAAGGCGCGGCGCGGCGGCCATAGAAGCGCCCGGTCGCGCCCGTCCTCGCCCAAAGGCCATAGAAGCGGTCCGGCCGCCGTCGGCATTTGCATGGTATCGGGCAAAAATACGATTGGCGCCTGCAATCCCTTGGCGCCGTGAACCGTCATGACGCGCACCATATCGGGGGCGCCATGTTCAAGATCACGCTTGATCTCGACTTCGCTTGAGGTAAGCCAGTGCAGGAACCCTTCCATGCTCGGCACGTGGTGCGCTTCGAACGCCAAGGCCAGATTTAGAAATTCGGCAATCGGATCTTCGGCGTCCGGGCCTAAGCGCGACAACAGCTTTTCCCGCCCCCGTATGGACCCGCCCAGAGCTTCATTGAAAAATTCATAAGGCTGGACTTTATCGACGCGGGCGCGGGCGCCGGCCAAAATCTCAAACGCCGCAGCAAAGACCGCCTTGCCTTTGGCAGCATCGGCCAGCGCGCGCCACAGCGATGCGCCGCGATCATAAGCAAGCTCGAATAGCTCGCCCTCGCTTAATCCGATAAGCGGGCTTTTTAACACGCTCGCCAAGGTTAAATCGTCTTCCGGCAATAGAGCCACGCGGCCGAGCGCCATCAAATCCATCACCGCGATTTGTTCAGTCAGAACCATGCGGTCGACACCGGCGACGCCGACTTTCAATTTTTTCAAGGTGCGCACAAGGTCATCAACGAAACCGGTGCGGCGGCGTACCAGAACCATGATATCGCCGGCGCGGATCGGCCGGCCTTGGGATTCCAAGATTTCTTCGCCGCCGATCATTTTGGCGATCCGGCCGGCGATTAGGCGCGCCAAGCGCGATTGCGGCACATCACCTTCGATCCGTTCGACCGGCGGTTTCCATGGCGGTGGCTCGTCACTGGCACGGGGTTCTACCGGCGTCCACAATTCGACCAGCCCGGCGGCGCCCGACCTGGACGCCCTATGTTCAATGGGATTTGGATCCAGGGCCACGCCATCACGCGCCGCATCATCGGCAAACACCGCGTCCACCGCCGCCAAAACCGCGGGCGCAGAACGGAACGATACGTTCAGATCAACATCGCGCCAGATTTCTTTGGCCGCCGGCACCTGTTCACCGAAAAGGTTTCGCATTTTCTGAAATGATTTTGGATCGGCGCCTTGGAAACTGTAAATGGATTGTTTGACGTCGCCGACGGCGAATATGGTGCGCCGGGTTTCATGGGTGCCGGCGCCGGCAAAAAATTCGTTGGCAATGGCTTCGACAACCCGCCACTGATCGGGACTGGTATCTTGCGCTTCATCAATGAGGATATGATCGATGCCACCGTCCAATTTAAACAGAACCCAAGGCGCGACACCGGGCCGGTTCAATAAATCACCGGCGCCGGAAATTAAATCGTCGTAATCCAAAAATCCACGCCGGTCTTTACGCGCTTGGTAGCCGCCGACAAGCGTTTCGCCGAGCGTCAGGATCGCTTCTGTGCATTTGGCAACGACCGCCGCTTGGATGCGGCTATAAACACGTGCCACGCGTTCGCCTTCGCTGGTCAAAATTTCCTGAACACCGGGCGCGTCTTTGGCGGCGGCTTTGGTGATCAGCGTCTTGCGGATCGTCCGGTTTTGAGTGAGGTAAGCCTCGCCATAGGTATCGAACGCCGCCGGCCCCGGCGCCGAATTTGCCAGCCAATCCGCAATTATGGCGGCGCGTGCTTTGTCGCTATCTGTTCCGTTATTTAGGGCTTCAATCGCCAAGCGTAATCCCAATTGATCGAATGCGCTCTCTTCGGACGCAGCGGCGATGATGGTTTCCGGGGTTTCGCCGATTTCGAGGCCAAGATCGCCGCGCACCCGGTCGGCCAATTTGGAAAGACCGCCGGCGCCATCGATCAGGCGTCTTAGACGCCCGCGCGAACGGGCCAAGGCGGCGATCAAGGAGGTAAAGCGGTCAGAATCGGTGATGTAGCGTGTGGCATCGGCCAGCGCGGTGGCCAGTGGCCCATCGCCATCGGCGCGTGCGCGGCTCAACAATTCGTCTTCTGCCTCGATTAGTATTTCGCCGGCGTCGCGTTCATCCAACAACGTAAAATGCGGCGCAATCCCGGCTTCCAATGGAAACCGCCTCAATAGCGATTGGCAGAAAGCGTGGATGGTTTGGATATTCATGCCGCCCGGCGTGTCCAACACCAGGGCGAACAAATGGCGGGCGCGGTCTATTTGAGTGTCGGTCGGCGGGGTGCCGAGAAGGTCTCGCAATTTTTCTTTTAAATCATCCTCATCGGCCATCGCCCATAATCCAAGCCGGTCGGCGATCCGCGTTTCCATTTCCGCCGCCGCCGCCCGGGTGAACGTAAGGCACAAAACTTTTTGCGGCTCCAACGACGGCTGGGTGACCAATAGCCCGAGCACCCGGTCGGTCAGGACCTTGGTCTTGCCGGTTCCCGCCGATGCCGACACCCAGACCGAGGCCATGGGATCGGCAGCCAGGCGCTGGCGCTCGGTTGGATCATCGGGAAGGGGTTTTACCGCTGCCATCATTCTTCGCCGCCGCCGGCGGCGGTCCATTCCTTGATGCGGGCAAGATGTTCATAGGCGCTGTATCTGGGCGCCGCCGAAGGGCGCGGGCGGGCTTCGTAAGATGTGTTTGGATCATCGAAGCGGGCAACCAGTTCTTCCAAACCTTGGCGCGCTTCGCTCGCCACCAATGCCGGATCAGCGCTGGCCGAGCGTTCTTCTCCGGCAGGGTCGGCACCCGTCAATCGCCAAAAATCCAGCGACGCAACCTCGGTGGCGCCAAGCGCTTCGAACCCACCGGCTTTCGCAATCGCCGCTTCCAACGGCAATTGCGGCGAAAACCCGGCGGCCACTTCTTTTACGCTCGGCACGGTGCCGGTCTTATAATCGACAATGCGAACGCTGCCGTCTGTGGTGCGGTCGATGCGGTCGGCGAGGGCCGTTAGGGTAAAATCTCCAGCCGGGGCAGCGAATGTCATTTCGCCCCTTACTTCGCTCAAACTTTCCACGATATCTTGCCGGCGTTCCGCTTCGGTATCGGCAAACCAGCGGGCAATGCGTTCGAACCTCGGCCACCAGAAGGCCCAAATACCGGGTTGCGCCAGCAAGGCGCCGAATTGTTCGCGGCCAAGCGCGATTAGTTTCGTTTCGGCGTCCTTGGGCAATTTTTTTGGATGAGAGGCCACGAACTTGTCCAAAATACGATGAATGATGGTGCCGTATTCGGCGCGGTCCGGCGGCGTGTCGATGCCGGGCAACTCCTTTAGGTTCAAGATATAACGGGCATAAATGGCATAAGGGTCGCGCATCCAGGTTTCGATGGCGGTAACCGGCAGCCTGCGCGGTCTGGCGGAGACCGGCGGGCAATAGGAGGCCGGCTCGATACGCTGGAACTCGGCCGGGGCGTCCAGAAGCGCTTGCCAATGAAGCCATTTATCGGGCGGAAAACGAAAATTTTCGCCATAAAGCCCGATCAGGATTTTTTCCAATTTGGTCAGCCAGCGCGACGGCACGGTGGGCACGCCGTCAACCCGTTCGGCGCGGGTCATCACCACTTTGGGCGCAGAAAAACCTTGGGCAAAATCATGGGCGGCAAGGCCGATGCGGCGTTCCGGCGGCGGCAAGCCAAAGGCCCGGCGCATCGGTCGGCTCATCCACGGATCGACATCGCTTTCCAACGGCCAAGTGCCTTCGTTAAGGCCGCCCAGAATGAGGGTGTCGGCGTGCTGTAGGCGGGCCTCTAAGGGACCCCAGATGAACAGCCGTGGATGGCTGCCATAGCGCGGGCGAACGGCCCTGCCGGTCATCAGCGAGCCCAACAGCGCCGGGTAATCGCGGCCGTTGATTTCGCCCAGCGCATCGGCGGCGTCCAATAATTCAGACACAAACTGAGAAGCGGCTTCACCGGCATCGCCCGCCCACAGCCTCTGAGTACCGAGGATCGCGCCTTCGTTGTCCATCGCCGCCGCCAGGCTTTCGGCAAAATTCACATGGGCCGCCACGATTTCGGCAAGAGGCGCACGATCTTGGGCCAACAGCTCGGCAAATGGTTTGGCCGCGCCTTCAATTTTTATTGCCAATTCTTTGAGCGCCGGCTCACCCTCCGGTATGCGCGCCAGAACACCTTTGATGCCGGGCGCCGGGCGCGGGCCGCGCAGCGCCTTAATTTCAAGCCTGCGGATCATTGAACGAAATTCGGCGGGCGCCATGCCCATTGCGCTAAGCGGGTGCTTGCCCGTCGATAACAGCTGAACCGGGGTGAAATCTTCGGCCACCAGCGCCGCCGTTAAATTGAGGTACGTGCCGGGTTCCGTGTGCGCCAAAGGCCGGCCCGCCGAATCATCGACGTCGATCTGCCAGCGCTTAAGTTCCGAGGCGACGCGCCGGGCGAGGCGGCGGTCGGGTGTCACCAAGGCCACCGTTTGCTCTGGGGTTTCGAGCGCTTCGCGCATAATAAGCGCGATCACCCCGGCTTCTTCGCCGGTTCCCGGGCAATCGATTCTCTGGACGCCATCCAAGACAATTTTATCGGGCGGCTTCATTGTCCGCCACAGACCGGTTTCAACCGCCGGGCGCATGATCTCGGCCATCAAGGCCGCCCGACCGGGATCGGTTTCGCTGCCCGCATCGCCTTGCCAAATTTCGATATCCGCCGGCGATACATCCATATTGCGCAGCAGCGCCATCATGCCAAATTGCGGATGATGGGGCGCATCGGCGACTGTCTCTGGATCAAGATCAAGATCAAGGCCGGGCAATACCAACGCTCCTTGAGGCAATCCCGCGATCACTTCCAAAAGTTTCGCCGTCGCTGGGATCGAACCGGTGGACCCGGCCGCGATGATCGGTTTTTCCGGCGGCTGGCGGCGCCAGTGTTCGGCCTGGGCGGTTAAGATACGGCTCCGCCGATCGGCCGGATCGATGGCGCCCTTTTCCTCCAATATCCCCGGCCAGTGCTCGGTTAGGATTTTTAAGAAGATGAGGGTAACTTGCCAATGTTCGGCATATTCTTCGGGCACCAGCCCCTGCAGACCTTCAAAACTTAAGCCTTCGGTCTACACTTGATCTAGAAATCGGGCCAATTCGGCTGCTAAAAGCGCCGCCTGTTCGACCGAGATTTTGCCGCCATGGCTGGTCCGGATATGCTTGGCCAGCGCCAGTTGCCGGTGCATCCCCGATATCGCGGGCGGCACATCCCAGGCCGCGGCATCCGGCAGCTCGTCGGCCGATGCGATCGCCAGCTCTTCCTCGTCCAGATCACCCAGCGGCATCATGCGCGGCAAAAGCAGCACCTGGCCACCCGAACGGCGAAGGAAGGCATCCCGCAGGCTGCGCACCGCACGCCGGGTGGGAACCAAAATTGTGTATTCGGCGAGCATGGCCCAATCGCCGCCGGCGCGCGCGGCCAGCCCCGCCGCCAGGGCATCAACAAACGGCCGCCCGGCGGGGATGGTGAAAATATTGGAGGCCTTGCGTTTTAAATCCATACCCGCGCCTAGCGATGCCTTGTCCCGGAAAATTTCTCGCTCATATAGCGCTCGGCCGTATCCAGCCCGTCCGGCGTTCCAATATGGAACCATTCGCCATCGTGAATGATTCCGTAAAGCCGGGCGGCAGTGATCGCACGGTCGTAGAGATCGTTGAGGGAAAATACCCGGCCCGGCGGATTTTCAAAGAGCCGCGGGTGAATGATCTGAACACCGGTGAACAGATAGGGCGATACTTCGCGTTCCGGGCGGCGCACGAGCGCGCCCAGTGGATCGACGACAAAATCACCGCGCCCGACATAGCCATAGGCTTCAACCGTCGAATGCAGAAGAAGCAACGCGTCCATATCATCGCCGCGCCACGCTTCGGCGAGCCTGGCAAGCGCTGGGGATGGGCCATCCAGAAACAACGTATCGGTATTGACCACATAGAAAGGATCGCTGCCTAAATGACGAAGTGAGTTGGCGACGCCGCCGCCGGTCTCCAACAATTCGTCGGCTTCCGGGGAAATAATAATCTCCAGATCATCGCGGCTTTCTAAATGGCGCTCGATCTGATCGGCAAGATAGTGCGTATTGATGACCGCTTTTTCGACCCCCGCCCGCACCAGACGATCAAGACTCCGG
>JABMOP010000498.1 GCA_013204125.1 Rhodospirillales bacterium
ATCATCGACTTGATGCGCGCCGCCCATGAAAAAGACCGGGACGTGGCGCGGGTCCATTCGGGCGATCCGTCCCTCTATGGCGCCATCGCCGAACAAATGCGCCGCTTGGACAAATTGGGCATCGAATACGACATCACGCCGGGCGTCCCGGCCTTCGCCGCCGCCGCCGCCGCCTTGGGCCGCGAACTAACCCTGCCCGGCATATCGCAAACCGTCATTGTCACCCGCACCGAAGGCAAGGCATCGCCAATGCCGGACGGCGAAGATTTGCCGACATTGGCAAAATCAGGCGCCACCTTGGCGCTGCATCTATCGGTGCGCAATTTGGCGAAAGTGGTGCGCGAATTATCCCCCAGTTACGGCGAAGATTGCCCGGCTGTCGTCATCTACCGCGCCACTTGGCCCGACGAAAAAATCATCCACGGCACCCTCGCCGATATTCAAGCCAAAGTGCGCGCCGAAAAAATCACGCGGACAGCACTGGTGCTGATCGGTAGGGTGCTGGGGGATGAAGATTTCGGCGATAGCGAACTCTATCACGAAACCCACCGGCACATATTAAGGCCGAAATAACGGCTCACACCTTAGTGGTTTTCCAACCAAGCCAGCGCGCCGGCTTCGGTTTCGACGACGTCGCCCGCCAGTAAGGGTGGCCGGTCGATCATGATGACCGGGATGGAAAGACCCCGCGCCGCGGTTAATTTTGCAGTGCCGTCACCGCCGCTGTTCTTGGTAACCAGCGCCTGGATTTCATATTTCTGCATCAACGCGGTTTCATTTCCTAAATCAAACGGCCCCCGGTCGATCACCACATCCCAATTGGGGAGCGACGCGCCGCCGTCCGGTGCATGGATATAACGGACCAGATATCGGCAGCCTTTGATCGCTTCGAAGGCGGCCAATTCTTTGACGCCGATGGTCAGGAATGCGGTGCATGGATGATCGGCAAGGTGGCGGGCAGCGGCTTCAATGGTCGGCACTTGGGTCCAGGCGTCACCGGGTTCGGGCGGCCACGCCGGGCGCTGAAATTTTAAGCGCGGCAGCCCAAGCGCCTTACAGGCATCATGGGCATTGGCGGCAATCCCGGCGGCAAAGGGATGGGTAGCGTCGATCACGGCTTCGATATGTTCGCTTTTTAAATAATCTTGAAGGCCACTTGCACCGCCAAAACCGCCTTGGCGCACAGTGCAATCGGGCAATTTAGGATCTTTGGTGACCCCGGCCAGGGAATAAATCACATCGAATTGGGGCAAGCCGGAAGCGTATTCGGCCAGCGCGCGCGCATCCTTGGTGCCGCCCAATAGGAGAACCCGCGTCATTCTTCAATAAACCCGGCGCGGCCAACCATTTCGCCTTCCCGGTCATAGATAATGATTTCCACTTCGCCTGTGCCGCGCAATTGCTCGGTAGCTACTTGGCGCGCCTTTGCTGCAACCCAATCCGGTAGCGGCACATTTTCGCTCGTTGCTAATTCCAATATCTGGCCGGCGCTTTCTTTTGATTTAACGGCGCTGCAAAAATCCGCATCAGCGCCGCCTTTCAATGCCAGCGATGCAATAAATGCCGGATCAACTTGGGAGCGTTTGGAATGGAGGTCTTGGTGGCCGTTTGCCAGTTTCGATAATTTGCCGAACCCCCCGGCGATGGTGAGCTTCGGGATCGGGTGGCCGCGCATGTGTTTCAAAAGCCCACCGACAAAATCGCCCATATCGATCAGCGCCGAAGTATCAAACCCATAAAGCGCGGCGACGGCGTCTTCGGATACGGACCCAGTCGAGGCTGCGACATGGGTAATGCCGCCGGCGCGCGCCACATCGACCGCTTGATGGATAGATGCGATCCAGGCGGAGCAGGAATAGGGAACCACAATGCCGGTTGTGCCCAAGACGCTGAGCCCGCCGATAATGCCGAGGCGCGGGTTCCAGGTATGTTTGGCAAGTTCCACCCCGTCATCAATGGAGATGGTGATTTCGAGGCCCAGAGGCCCGTTTATGGTTTTCGCCAGCGCGGCAATATTTTCGGTGATCATTTTGCGCGGCGCCGGATTGATGGCCGGTTCCCCAACGCCCAAAGGCAGGCCGGGTTTGGTCACAGTGCCGACGCCGTCGCCGGCTAAAAATACGATTTCTTCGCCGCCTATTGTTTTTACAGCGGCGCGGATGATCGCGCCGTGGGTCACATCGGGATCATCGCCGGCGTCTTTTTCCACCGCCGCGGTCGCGCCATCATCGTCCAGCGCATATTCGTGAAGCGCAAAGGCCGGCGTTTGGCCGCCTGGAAGAGTAATTTGGGCCATTTTCGGGAAGCGCCCGGTTACCAGCCCTTGATACGCGGCAACCGCCGCCGCCGCCGCGCACGCCCCGGTGGTCCAACCCCGGCGCAATTCCATGCCGCCTTCATCCAAATTTATTTCAGGCTTATCCAAATCCTGCCCTTTCGGTGTAGGCCCCCATTCTGCTAAATTCCGCCATCATGGAAAACCTTCCTTTTAGCTTACCCGAATTTCAGCCCGGCACAGTATGGATTGTTGGCGCCGGCCCTGGTGATCCAGCGCTTCTGACCCTGGCCGGGCTGCACGCCATGCGATGCGCCGACGTTATCGTCTATGACGCGCTGGTTGGCGAGGAAATTTTAAAACTGGCCGGCAGTGACACCGAACTGGTTCACGCCGGAAAGCGCGGCGGCAAGCCATCGCCGCGCCAAGAAGACATATCCGAAACGCTGGTCCAGCTGGCTAAATCGGGCAAGCGCGTGCTCCGATTGAAAGGCGGCGATCCGTTTGTGTTTGGCCGCGGCGCTGAAGAATGTACCCATCTGGTCGATGCCGGGGTCAATTTCCGGATTGTTCCCGGTATTACGGCGGGGGTCGGCGGGCTCGCCTATGCCGGCATTCCGATGACCACCCGGGGGCGCAATATCGCCGTGACCTTCATCACCGGCCACACGGCCAAAGGCGACATTCCAGATGATATCAATTGGGCCGCCCTGGCAGCCGGCTCGCCGGTTATCATATTTTACATGGGCGCAACCCATTTAGAACGCATCGCCGGTGAATTAATGAAAGCCGGACGGGCAGGCAGCGAACCCGTCGCGCTCATCAGCCGCGCAACCTTGCCCGACCAGCGCGTCGTCGAAACCACCTTAGAAACTTCGGCCGCGGATTTGAAATCATCGGGCCTGGAGACGCCGATATTGATCGTTGTCGGCGCGGTGGTATCTTTGAGGGATAAATTGAACTGGCTGGATTTGTGAGCAGAGGAATTGTCATCGCCGCGCCGGCATCGGCAAGCGGCAAGACGGTTACCACATTAGGGTTGATCCGCGCCTTCAAACAGCGCGGAGTTAAAGTCGGCTCGCTTAAAATCGGGCCTGATTACATCGACGCGGATTTCCACCGCATGGCCAGCGGCAGCGTCTGCCGCACCTATGATCCCTGGGGCATGCGCAGCGATACCCTGGCCGATCAGGTTCGGGCGTTATCGGCGGAATGTGATTTGATTATCGCCGAAGGGGTGATGGGGCTTTTTGATGGGGCGGCGGACGGAACCGGATCGACCGCAGACGCGGCGGCAATGCTTGGCTGGCCGGTGGTGTTGGTTGTCGGCGTCCAGGGCCAAGGCGCATCGGCGGCGGCGATAATCGAAGGGTTTGAAAGTCACCGCAAAGACATTTCAATTTCTGGTGTCATTTTTAATCGCACCGGCAGCCCCCGCCACCAGCGCATTCTGGATAGGGCGGTAGCAAAATTAGCGCCCGAAGTGCTGGGCCATATCCCCAGCAGCGACAGCCTAAGCTTGCCGAGCCGCCATCTGGGGTTGGTGCAGGCCCGCGAAAATTCCGATAGGGAGAAATGGATCGATGGCGCGGCGGAAATCATCGCCGAACATATTGATTTGGATCGATTGCAGGATTTGGCCGCAGAAACTTCGACGGGCGCGGCCGTTTCGCCGTCCCCCATCCCCCCACTGGGCGAACGCATTGCCATCGCACACGACGACGCCTTCGCTTTCGCCTATCCCCATGTGCTGGATGGCTGGAAAAATGCGGGTAGCTCCTTAAGTTTTTTTTCGCCGCTGGCCGATCAAAGCCCGCTTGCAGAATCGGACGCTATTTACCTGCCCGGCGGCTATCCCGAATTGCACGCCGTACGGCTGGCCGTCAATAAGCGGTTCTTGGGTGGCCTTCGGGTTGCTGCAACGCGGGGCGCAGCAATCTATGGGGAATGCGGCGGCTTCATGGTGCTGGGCGAAGCCCTTACCGACGCTGATGGAACAGAACACGCAATGGCGGGTTTGTTGCCGGTCAAAACATCTTTTGCGATGCGCGGTCTGCATTTAGGCTACCGGCGGCTCCGATTGGCGGCAGAGGTTAAGTTGGGACCAGCGAGCAGCGGCTTTCGCGGCCACGAATTTCACTACGCGACTTTGTCCGAGAACAGGGGCGCGCCGTTGTTCGAAGTTTCCGATGCGGAAGGCGAAACCTTAAGCGCAGCAGGCGCGGTCGAAGGATCGGTCTCCGGCTCCTTCATTCATCTGCTCGACCGCGAAGCGGGTTAAAATGCAGCCAAGGCTGTTTTCAGCCGGTCCACATTTTCATCACTGCCAGGCAAACCAAAGCGCAGCCACTTTGGGTGATCATCAAAGGGACGCGCTAAAATCCCTGCGCGGCCGAGATGTTCAAATAGGACCCCGGCATTTTCGGCCTCGCACAATCTGAACAAATCCGTGCCGCCGATAACTGATATTCCGGCGGCTTCCAAGAATTCGTCCAATTGCGCCCTTCTTGAGGCGAGACGCGCCCTCGTCCCGGTGGCCCAATCTTTATCCGCCAAGGCCCCAGCGGTTATCGCCAGCGCCCAGCCGCCGACCGACCAGGGGCCCATGCGCGCTTCGATATCTTGGATCAAATCCGGCGCGCCGATGACGAAGCCCATACGCAATCCGGCAAGGCCGAAAAATTTACCTAAAGAGCGCAGCACCAGTAATCCGCCCGCGCCGGCGTTTGGAACTACACTCAATTCAGGTTCCGTATCGGCAAAGGCTTCATCGACGATCAGCCAGCGCCCCCCGGTGAATTGCCCTGCCAATTTCAAAATATTATCGGGAGCGACGCGCCCGCCGTCCGGATTGTTGGGATTAACCAGCACGGCAACATCAGCGCCGTCCAGCCCCTTTATATCATTGACGATCGCCACCTGATGGCCGCCGGCGGTCCAGGTCAGGTTGTGCTCTTCGTAAGTCGGACCAAGGATGGCAATTTTGGATTTTGCACGCATGAACGGCAAAACCTGCAACAGAGATTGGGTGCCCGGCACTGCGGCGATGCCTGCGGATTTCGGAACTCGGTAATAGGCTCTAGCCGCAGAAAGCGCCGCCGCTTTATCATCAACCGTCGGCAAGCGATGCAAGGTTTCCGCAGAAATTTTTATATGCGGATAGGGATCGGGGTTGATGCCGGTGGACAGATCGAGCCAACCGCCTGCCGGTGCGCCGAATTTAGCGCTGGCTTCCGTCAAATTTCCGCCGTGGCGCGGCCCTTTCGCATCAACCCTCATGCAAACTCTTTTCGCTGTTCACGGCTGAGAATAATCGCCGCCGCCAGAATAACCAAGCTGCCGGCCCAGGTCCAAAGATCAGGCACTTCGCCGAATATGAAATAGCCAAGCGCCGCCGCCATGATCATTCTGAAAAACATCAAAGGATCGGCGAAGGTGATATCGGCCAGCCGGTAAGCTTGGGTCGTCGCCAGATGAGCGATGGTCGATAAAACCGCGTTGGCGGCCACCAGCGCCCACACATAAGGGCTCGGCCATTGCCAAACAAAGATTGCCGGCACCAGGGTAATCGGCGCCGAAATAAGCGTCATCCAGGCGACCACCGAAACGCTTGAGGTGGTTTTGGTCAACTCCTTCGCCGCCAGATTGGATGCCGCCTGTTGCACCGCATAGGCAATGACCAGGGTTGCGCCCAAGGTAATGGCGATCAGCCCGGGCCGCATGATGACCAGCACGCCTGAAAAACCAAGCAGCACTGCCAGCCAGCGGTTCAACCTGGACGGTTCTCCCAAAAACAATATAGCGCCGGCGGCGGTAATGATCGGCGTCACGAAACCGATGGCGATGACCGTGGCAATGGGCGTGATGGCGATGCCGGCATAAAGACAAAGCAGCGCCGTTGCCTGCAACACGCCCCTAAACATATGCAACCGGAAACCCTCGCGCGGCAGCCACTGAAAATCTTTACTCGTAAACAAACGGGCAAACAAAAGAACGGCGATGCCGCTTCGTAAGAACACGATGACAAAGGGGTGAATTTCTTCCGACGCCAAGCGCACGCTAACATTGCTGGACGCGAAAGCCGCCCCGGCGAGGATCATCCATAAAGTCCCTCGCAGGTTGGCGTTGGCGCGCGACGGTGTATCAATATTCATCTGATAGTGACTGTCCTGGCGGTAAGGGTGCAATGCGCGGCGGGCCGTCACTAAGCGCGGTTTTGGGCCATTAATCAAGACCACGGCAAGAGGTTTGATCGACTGCCTGTTCCATGCGAACCTTGGGCCTGGACCCAGCATCGAAAATACGGAACCTGGACCAAAATGTCGGATTTAACGGACGCATTTGCAGCGGCGGCAGCGCTTATTTTTGGCTTTGAAAGCGGCCTGGCGGAAATTGTCCTGCTGTCGATCCAAGTCAGCTTAGCGGCGGTTACCATCGCCTGCGTAATTGGCTTGCCGGTTGGCGCGGCGCTGGCCGTATTCCGTTTTCCTGGGCGCACGCCGATCATCGTCATCTTGAACGCCTTAATGGGATTGCCGCCGGTTGTGGTCGGCCTCATGGTTTATCTGATTTTATCGCGCTCCGGCCCCTTGGGGACGCTTGGTCTTTTGTTCACACCCAGCGCCATGATTATCGCGCAAGTCTTGTTGGTCACGCCGATCATCGCCGCCCTCACCCGCCAATCGACGGAAGATTTATGGTCGGAATACAAAGATCATCTGCGCTCGATCGGCTCAGGGCCGCTGCAAACTATAAGGACGCTTTTATGGGACAACCGCTTTAGTCTGATTACCACCGTTTTGGCCGGGTTCGGCCGGGCCAGCGCCGAGGTCGGCGCGGTGATGATCGTCGGCGGCAA
>JABMOP010000499.1 GCA_013204125.1 Rhodospirillales bacterium
CTTGACGAATCTGGGCGCAACGGTGATCGAAATACCCGCAAGCGACGGCGCGCATATTGATTTGGGTAGCGTTGCATCCGAGCTGGGAGACCGGGGGCTGACCAGCGTATTGGTTGAAGGCGGGGGTGCGTTGGCGGCATCGCTCTTGCGCGCGGGACTTGTCGATCGCCTTGCCTGGTTCCGAGCGCCGGCGCTTCTCGGCGGTGATGCGCGGCCCGCTGTTGATGGATTGGATATCGAGAAATTATCCGACAAATTTGAGTTTTCGCCGATTTCATCTATTAGCGCCGGTGTCGACGGGCTGGATATACTCGTCCGGAAGGGATAAGAAGCGCGGTATGTTTACCGGAATTATAAGTGATGTGGGGAAAGTCCGCGCGGTGACGCCGGGCGGTGTGACCCGATATGAGATCGCCACCAGCTACGATCTGACAACGGTCGATATCGGTGCGTCGATCGCATGCTCCGGGGCTTGCCACACGGTCGTCGAAAAAGGTGAGGGCTGGTTTGCGGTTGAATCCTCTGCTGAAACCTTATCAAAAACCACGCTTGGCACTTGGCGCGTTGGAACATCTGTTAATTTAGAGCGCCCACTAAAACCGATCGACGAGTTGGGTGGTCATATGGTGTCGGGTCACGTCGATGGCGTCGGCACCGTCAAAGCGATTGAAGCGGACGGAGATTCCAAACGCTTTACCTTTGCAGCGCCGCAAAATCTCATGCGTTTTATCGCGCCGAAAGGCTCGGTCGCGGTGGACGGCGTGTCGTTGACGGTCAACGAAGTTGGGGAAGATGACTTCGGTGTAAACATCATCCCCCATACCGAGGCGAACACCACATTTGGCGAATTTAGCCCTGACACACCGGTAAACCTGGAAATTGATCTCGTAGCGCGCTATGTTGCGCGCCTCTTAGAGAGAAAATAATGCCTGATACAACTTATAAAAGCTATTTAGCCTCGATCGATGAAATCATCGAGGACGCGCGCAATGGCCGCATGTTTATCTTGGTCGACGAAGAAGACCGGGAGAACGAGGGCGATTTGATTATCCCTGCGCAAATGGCGACGCCCGATGCCATCAATTTCATGGCGACCCACGGGCGCGGGTTGATATGCCTATCGTTGACGGCGCAGCGCGTCGATGAGCTTGGGCTTAATTTCATGACACCCAAGAATGAAGAATCTCAGCAAACCGCGTTTACCGTCTCCATCGAAGCCCGCGACGGCGTCGGCACCGGTATATCAGCGCCCGACCGCGCGCGCACAATTTCGGTCGCAATCGATCCGGCAAAAGGCGCCGACGATATTGTATCTCCGGGCCACGTCTTTCCCTTGAAAGCACGTGACGGCGGTGTGCTTGTGCGCGCCGGGCACACCGAAGCGGCGGTTGATATTTCACGCCTTGCCGGGCTCACCCCGGGTGGCGTGATCTGCGAGATCATGAAAGATGACGGCACCATGGCGCGGATGCCCGATTTGGTGGCCTTCGCGCAGAAGCATGGGCTCAAAATCGGCACCATCGCCGATTTGATCGCCTACCGTTTGAGCCATGACCGCATCATCCGGCCAAAGATCGAAGGCACCTTCAAGACCGTCGAAGGAATAGAATTTAAAACCGTGGTTTATTCCAACGACGCCGAAGGGATTGAACATCTTGCGCTTATCAAAGGTGATTTATCTGCACCCGGGCCGGTCTTGGTGCGGATGCATTCGTTCAACGTGTTCGATGATATCGCCAGCGCCCAGAAAACCATCGAATTGCACCGGGTCATGGAACTGATCGATAAGGAAGGGCGCGGCGCCATCGTCATGATCCGAAGCTCCAACCCATCGGCCCTGTCCGACCGTTTGCGCCAGTCGATGGAAACCAAAGAACATCCGCTCATGCCGATGCGTGAATATGGGGTCGGCGCGCAAATCCTTCGAGATTTGGGAATCCACGAATTGATCCTCCTCTCCAGCACGGTGCGCTCCATTGTCGGCCTTGAAGCCTACGGGCTGACCATCGTCGAACAGCGCCCGATTAAAATTCCGAGGGACTATAAAGCACCGGTCCACGATAGCATTTACGAATGAGCTAGCCATGAGTGATCATCAAAAAATACTCGTTATCGAAGCGCGATTTTACGACGACATCGCCGACAAACTCGCCGAAGGCGCGTGCGCCGTTTTGGTGGAGGCGGGGTACTCGGTCGAGCGCGTGCCCGTTCCCGGCGTATTCGAAATCCCCGCCGCCGCCGCCTTGGGCTGGAACAGCGGCCAATATGCCGGCGTTGTGACCCTCGGCTGCGTTATTCGCGGCGAAACAGACCATTACGATCATATCTGCCGGGAAATGAGTCGCCGTTTGATGGATTTGAGCGTCGATGATCAAATGCCACATGGATTTGGCGTGCTGACATGCGAGAACCGCAGCCAGGCCGAAAAGCGCGCTGATCCGGCGGCTACAAATGTCGGGGGTCGGGCCGGTGAAGCAGTCATTGCGATGATCGCCATCAAATCCAAATTCCTTAAAACCGACTGAACGGCGCGCCGGGTTATTTTATTGTTCCATTGGGCTGAGCCCAGGTGGAACGGGCGAAAACTTAATAGACTGAAACGGGTGTAATTCATTGGCGCGAGCCGAAGGCACAAGCATGGCGCGGATGATCGCGGTCCAAGGGCTCTATGAGATGGAGCTGGCGGGCGCATCGATAGACGACGTGGTTATGACGCACATGGAAAACCGCTGGGCGGACCAGCCGGAAGCATTGCCCGGAGTGCAGGAATTGCCCGTGCCGGACCGCAAAAAATTTGCCGATATCGTGCGCGGCGTCACCAAACAACGGGCGAAATTGGACGAAATGATCGCCGGGGCCTTGACCAGTGGGCAATCCGTCGAGCGCCTGGATGTTATTCTCGGCACCATTTTACGCGCCGGCGCCTATGAATTATTCGCGCATCCGAAAGTGCCGGCGAAAGTCGTTATCAACGAGTATGTGAATGTGACGCAGGCATTTTATGACGACCGGGAACCGGCGCTGGTCAATGGCGTTCTGGATCACATCGCACAATTATTAAGGCCGTCAGAAGTTAACCGCCCCAAAGATAGCCCCGGGGAGAGTGAATGAGCGAAAAGCCGGGGGAATTCGATTTTATCGCAACCTATCTTCGCCCCCTAACCGAAGAGAACAGCGGCGCTCTTGGCCTGCTGGATGACGCCGCCCTGATCAAACCGCCGGCGGCATCACAGATCGTCATAACTTCCGACGCTTTGCTCGAAGGCATCCATTTTCGGAGCCAAGATCCTGCCGGCGCAATCGGCGCCAAGGCGCTCGGCGTCAATCTATCGGACTTGGCGGCAATGGGCGCTGAGCCCCTGGGTTACACAATGATTCTCGCCCTACCGTCCAGCTGGACAGCCGAATGGGCCGCCGATTTCACTAATGGGCTTTTAGAATACCAAACGCGTTACGGCATCAAGTTGCTGGGCGGCGATACGGTGGCGACGCCTGGGCCTCTGACGATTGGCATCACGGCCATTGGAATATTGCCGGAAGGCAAGGGATTGCTGCGCTCGACTGCCGGAATTGGAGATGATCTCTGGCTATCTGGAACCATTGGCGACGCGGCGCTTTCATTATTCATGGAAAATAAGTGGCCGAGCGGCGGCAAGACATCCGAAGACGACGCAAATTATCTGCGATCCAGGCTGCAACGCCCGGAACCACGCGTCGCGCTGGGATATAAATTGTTGGATATCGCAAGCGCGGCAATTGATATTTCAGACGGGCTGGCGGCCGATCTAGGCCATCTCTGCCGGGCATCGAAGCTGGGCGCAGAAGTTGAAACAAAGCTTCTTCCCATTTCCGAAAGCGCCCAACGCCTCATCGACGGCGACCCACAAATGCTGGCAATCACCCTTAGCGGTGGCGATGATTATGAGCTATTGTTCGCTGCCCCGCCGCAAATGCGCAGCAATATTACGGCAGCCGGCAAGGCGGTAGGAACCACGGTCACGCGAATCGGTTCGGTAATTGACGGCAATGAAGTACATTTTATTAAGGAAGATGGTTCAGAAGTAAAAATGAGCGCCAAAGGCTGGACACATTTTTAGATTTTTAGAATACGCAAACTCTCTGGAACCGCGACCTAAACTCGGGTAATTTGACGCCATGCCAAGAATGTTCATCATTATTGCGGCCGCCTTGATCATGGTTACCGGCGGCGTAGTTACTTTCTTGCAGCAATTTTCGATGGGACCATTTAGTGGGCCCGAAGTCATCACTGTGAAGGGGTCGGTAGAGCACCGGGCAACATTAAAAGAAGATGAAAAATTGCCCAAGTTCCTGCTCATGGACCCGC
>JABMOP010000500.1 GCA_013204125.1 Rhodospirillales bacterium
AGATCGGATTTTTTAAATAGAGATCGGAAATCATCATCCCGTAGCTGGCTTCGCCGACCTCTACCTCCGTCTGACCTTCGCGCCAGAAAAAACCGCGCCCGGCGACGTTCGGATGCAAGGTGGTGACGAACACCGCTGCCCGAAAGATTGGAATGCCGCAATCAGTCAGCCGCTGGCAAAGTTCCAACAGAACATCTTGCGGCTGATGGACGGAACGCGCGCCATCCATGAGCCAATCAAGCACTGATTGCACATCGGCGGCACCACTCATCCCAAAACTCCTCGTTGCTGATCATCTTGGCGACCAGCCTACAATAATTACGAAGTGATTTCATGTTGAGTGAAATTTACACTCAGGAAGCGGATACGGAACTATCGATCTCTTGCGACCAGGCGTTGATGCCGCCCAACAGGTTAAGCGCATTTTCAAAACCATTCGCGTGCATCCATTGGGTCACTTGAGCGCTGCGGCCACCCACATGGCACATTACGACAAGGGGTACATCCGTTGGTAACTCGCCGAGCCTATTCATAAGCTCGCTCATAGCGATGTGCACGGCGCCTTCGACCGACGAAGCGGTAACTTCGTCCAGTTCGCGAATATCCAGCAAAGTATGTGCTTCGCCCGCTTGGCGCATGGAATTTAACTTGTGGACATCAATATCCATTGTCGTCTTACGTCCTTCATTGCAAAATTGCGAATCATTCTTAACTGAAGTTAGCTGAATATATCGAAATTTCAATGCCCAAAATCAAGCCAACGGCCTGGTCCGTTGCCGAAATTTGATTTTCCACCGTTGGCGGGTAAAACTCGGACCCAAGGTTGCGATATTGTGGTAGCTATAAATATTGAGGAAGCGGGCATATGAGCGAGCTAAATCAAACACCTGACGAATTCGATCATTCTTTTAAAGCCATTCACGATCATGAATTGCCGTGGCAGGACGGCGCCGGGATCGAACTTTTAAGTCTACCCAAAGGGGTCCAAGTAAAAATTCTCGCCCACGATCCGGTGATGCAACGCATCGATATGAAAGTAAAATTTCCGCCGGGATATGTGGAACCGGCACACGCGCATAAAAGCTGGCACTCCATTTGTGTTCTCAAAGGGCGCATGTGTGTTGCCGGCAAAGATTTGCGGCCAGGTGACTATGTGTTCGGCTGGGACCAACTGCACGGCCCTTACGAATATCCCGATGGCTGCGAAGTATTTACGGTCTTTATGGGCGATGGTATCCAGCATCAATGGGATGCATCCACGCATGAGGGGCACGACAAAATTTGGCAACCCGAAACCGAGAGCGGCAAAGAAGCCGCAGGCAGCGGTGAATAATGAACGACCAACAAGTCGAAGTTAGCGGGCGCACGACGCCTTACCGCGGTTATATGCGGGTCGATATTTACAATTTACGCCACCACGATTTCAACGGCGGGTGGAGCGACGTGCTTTCCCGGGAAGTCCTCGAACGTGGAAATGCGGTCGCCGTTTTGCCTTACGATCCTGACCGCGACGAAGTTGTCCTTCTCGAACAATTTCGGATCGGCGGTTACACCGCACCGGAGGCATCGCCTTGGCAGATCGAATGTGTCGCCGGCGTGATAGAGCGCCATCAACTGCCCGAAGAGACCGCACACCGGGAAATGGAAGAAGAGACGGGCCTCAATCTTTACGAAATGGTGCCGGTCCATAAATATCTCTCCAGCCCGGGTTGTACATCGGAAACCATTCAATTGTATTGCGGGCGCGTTGATGCCACCGGCGCCGGCGGTGTGTTCGGTATAGCCGGTGAAGGCGAACATATCCGCGTCTTCACGGCGAAATCAGACGAAGCGTTTGATATGTTGGACTGTGGGCGCATCGAAAACGCCATGACCATCATTGCGCTGCAATGGTTGAAATTAAACCGCCAACGTTTGTCCGAACAATGGCTTGATACCTAAGCCTTATACCGGTTACGTATGCTTGATCCGCCCCGATTGCATGGTTAGTCTCTCGACAATTTCCCCCACCCTCAGGTTTATGAGCGCAGCACATGGACGTCCGCGAAGGATTTAGAGAAGCTATCGGCAATACGCCGCTGATCCGTTTACGAGAAGTTTCAGAAAACACCGGCTGTGAAATCTACGCCAAGGCTGAATTTCTTAATCCCGGCGGATCGATCAAAGACCGCGCGGCGCTTTACATCGTCAAGGACGCTGAAGAAAAAGGTCTATTAAAGCCGGGCGGCGTTATTGTCGAAGGCACCGCCGGCAATACGGGCATCGGATTGGCTTTGGTCGGCTGCGCATCGAGCTATCGAACCATTATCGTTATTCCAGATACTCAAGCCGAGGAAAAAAAGGACATGTTGCGGCTTGCCGGCGCTGATTTACGCGAAGTGCCGGCTGTTCCCTATTCAAATCCTGAAAATTACGTGCATGTTTCTGAACGCATCGCCAAGGAAATTGCCAAAACTCATGCGCACGGCGCAATTTGGGCGAACCAGTTTGATAACGTCGCCAACCGCGATGCCCACCACCAAGGGACAGGGCCGGAAATTTGGGATCAATTGGACGGCAAGGTGGATGGGTTCACCTGCTCGGTCGGGACCGGCGGCACCTTAGCCGGGGTCGCCATGGCGCTTAAAGAACGCAACCCGGCGGTAAAAATTATGCTGTCCGATCCGATGGGTTCCGCCCTTTTTGGCCATTATGAACATGGCGAATTAAAAGCCGAAGGCTCGTCAATCACCGAAGGCATCGGCCAGGGCCGCATTACCAAAAACCTGGAAGGCGCGCCGATCGACGGCGCCTATCAAATTACCGATGAAGAGGCGCTGCCCTACATATTTGATCTTTTGAAATACGAAGGTTTTTGCCTTGGCACGTCGAGCGGTATAAATGTTGCCGGCGCCGTTCGTATGGCCAAAGAGATGGGGCCGGGCCATACCATCGTAACCATTCTTGCCGATTACGGCACCCGCTACCAAAGCAAACTTTTTAATGTCGAATTTCTTAAAGCGAAGGGCTGCCCTACCCTGATTGGCTCGCCTGAAGGAGGTGACGATGGATTATGAGCACCCCGAAGCCCTCGTTGATTGCGACTGGCTCCAAGAACATCTCCGCGATGATGGAATAATTATCATTGATGCCAGCTTTCATCTCGCCGCAGCCAAACGCGATGCAAGGGCGGAATTTAATGCAGCGCATATTCCGGGAGCCCGCTTCTTCGATGTTGATGAAATCTCGGACACCAGCGTCGATTTGCCGCATATGCTGCCCAAGCCCGAGACGTTCGCCAGAATGATCGGCGCAATGGGGATCGGCAACAATCACCATGTCATTGCCTATGATTCCAACGGCGGCGGTATGGCGGCGATGCGCGCATGGTGGATGTTCCGCATATTCGGTCACGATAAGGTTTCAGTTCTGAATGGCGGCTTGGTGAAATGGACGGCAGAAGAAAGAAAGGTCAATGACCGCAAGGCGTCAATAACTCCGTCGGTCTATTTTACAAATTTTGCGCCATCGCTGGTGCGCTCTTTTGGGCAGATGAAGAAGAACGTAGACACGAAGGCAGAGCAAGTGGTCGATGTGCGGGCGGCGGGGCGCTATGCCGGCACAGATCCTGAACCTCGGCAAAATATGCGTTCCGGCCACATTCCAGGCGCCATCAATCTTCCCTACGCTAGCCTGTTCGATGACCAACAACACATGGTCCTGCGTCCGGCAGAAAATATCGAGAGCCTTATCAATAATGCCGGCATCGATACTTCAAGGCCGATCATCGCCAGTTGCGGATCAGGCGTTACCGCCTGTGCCTTGGTCTTTGCCCTTTACTTATTGGGTAAGGATGACGGCGCGGTTTATGACGGCTCGTGGACCGAATGGGGTGGGCGTTCCGATACGCCCATCGAAACCTAAAGATCATGGCTAAGGTCAAGCGCCCACAAACCAGGATCGTCCACGCCGGTAGCCATCCGGAAAAGCACCGGGGCGTTATGAACCCGCCGGTCTACCGTGCCTCGACGGTGGTATTCCCGACGGTTGCCGCGATGAAAGAAGCCGTCGCCAACCGAAACGATACGGTCTTCTATGGGCGCCACGGCACGCCGTCCAGTTTTGCGCTGGAAGAGGCCATGGCCGATTTGGAAGGCGGTTTTAGATCCATCGCCCTGCCATCAGGACTTGCCGCGATCAGTGTCGCCCTATTGAGCTTTCTTAAAAGCGGCGATCATTTGTTGATGGTCGACAATGCCTATGATCCGAGCCGGAAATTGTGCCAATCATTTTTGGCCGATTATGGTATTGAAACCACTTTTTATGACCCGATGATCGGCGCCGGGATCTCTAATTTACTGCGCGCCAATACCAAAGCCGTATTTTTAGAGGCTCCCGGCTCTCTTACCTTCGAAGTTCAAGACGTTCCGGCGATTGCCGCCGCCGCCCATAAAATTGGCGCCAAAGTGATATTGGATAACACCTGGAGCGGCAGTCATTTTTTCAAGCCGTTCGAACATGGCGTCGATGTATCGGTGCAGG
>JABMOP010000501.1 GCA_013204125.1 Rhodospirillales bacterium
GGCGGGTACAGAATTTCATAGATACGACGGATTTTCTCGAAATCTTCCGGTTCGTCCACCGTCAATCTATGAGATGAAAGATCGGCTTCATTGGTCAAATTTCCTAGCCGGTATCGATCAGGGTGATTGCAGATAAAGGGGGTCACATGTTCGCGTTCCGAAGGCAATTCAGATTCTGCATGGGCTTCGGTCAGAGACGACATGCGCATCACCTCGACATCCATGCCGTCCGGCCAGGTCGGAGGAAAAACGTTTGACGTATAATCATAATTACCCTTGACGTGGAACCGAACAACACGGTCGATAATGTCCGGGTCGGCGAGCGGGCAATCACCTGTTAAACGGACAACATGTTCTGGCATGTATCCCCGGGCACACCGGTAAAAGCGGTCGAGCACGTCATCAAGGGAACCGCGAAAACAGTCAATGCCGACACCCTCACACAGGGCAACAATGGCATCGTCCTCTGCATTATCACTCGTCGCGACGACCAGTTTGTCCAGTGTTTCCGTCCGGCGCAGGCGTTCAATATGCAACGCTAACATTGGCTGGCCCAGAATGGGCATCAGGACTTTACTAGGCAAGCGGGTCGAAGAAAGTCGGGCCTGGACGATGGCAAGAATGCTCATGACGTCCCCTTGCTTGCCATATCAGCCCTCGTGGAAACGAGTCCCAAAAGCACGACATCCGCGCGCCCGTCGGTAGTCGCACATTGCTCCTGTTGGACGCCCTCTACGATAAAGCCAGATTTTTCAAATGCGCTGATCGAGCCTTTGTTCATTGAATAAGAACCGGCGGTCAATTTATGAAGTCCAATTTCCGTGAATGCATAGTCGGCCAATAAACGAATAGCCTCGCTTGCGAATCCCTGCCCCCAACAATCTTTTGCTCCGATGATTATTCCCATGTCGGCGGTGCCATGCCGATAATTAAGGCCAGATAATTTTATATTGCCAATATGGCGGTCACTATCTTTGACAACTATAGCCAGAAACAGATCATTGGCAGAGCCGGTGACGTCTTCAATGTACGCCCGCAGGCTTGCCGGAGTGTGTGTTTCATTTCGGCTCTCGGTATAGCGGTTAACCTCAGGATCGTTCATCCAACCAGCATATATGTCGTTGGCATCGTCTGAACATATATCGCGCAAGCGTAATCGCGAGCCTTCGATTCGATGGGGCGACTGTGGCAATGCAATCATACTACTGGGAGTCGGAACATTCATTCTTTACGACCATTTGCTCGGGTCAACGGTACGGTGGTCATCGGCTTTAAGTGCTTCGATTGCAGCGAAGAAGTCCGGATGAAGTTCAGGCCCGTTGATCGCCGCTATATTTTCATCGACCTGAGAAGCCGTTTCACAACCGATAACGATAAAGGCGTCAGCTACGCGAGAGCGGATATAGCCAAGCGCCCCCTGCAAAGGGGTCAGCGAATGCTGCAAACAAATATTTCGCCATCGTTCAATCGTGCCCGTGGCAAAGGCCAGTTTCGGCGGCAAGTCCTTTGGTTCCATGAGCAATAGGCCTTGCAAATAAACGCTTCTAAGAAAAACTTTCTTCCCTGACTGAATTGCCCGATTCAGCAACCCGCTTTCTGAGAGGCGCCGATCAAGAACGCTGAAAGGCGCTTGAATAATATGGATGGCATCTTCATCAAGAGCCGCCTGGAAATTTTCAGGAGTGTACGTTGAAATTCCAAACGCGGTGGTTGCTCCGGATTCGATACACCGACCCATCGCCCGACGCGCTTCGTTATTCAAAAGTGCCAGGGCAGCGTTATCATGAAATAAAACGCCTGACAGAGGCTGTCCAAATTTTTCCCGGCATTGCCTTACCCCGACTTCAATCGCATCAGAATCACTCGCATTGATTTCTGGATCCAGCTTGCTGATAACGCCAAAGCGCATATCAGGATGATTTTCCAGGAACCGGGCGATAACATCCTCACTCTCACCATAGGCCTGTGCAGTATCCAGAAGACGCACGCCACCCTTCCAGGCGACTTCAAGAATGCGGGACGCCGCCGCGAAGTCCGGCCGCCCATTCCTGTTTGCGATGCCGTATTCAAATCCTAATTGCGCGGTACCAAGAACAAGCCGGGCAGCGGGTGGTTCAGCAATGTTCGGCAATGACGTCACGGAGTTGCTCTACAGTGAGCCATTCAATATTGTCGTTGGAATTGTATTCAAACGTCTCATCAACACGTGTGCCCCCTAAGCTTTTGATATCATCCTTCCCCCCCCAGAACGGAAACGACGGTTCAATCACGTAGTGGTCGTCAAATTCAAGCGTCACGCGCGCCTCTTCCAACGGGATCATGACTTCGTGCAATTTTTCCCCTGGCCGGATACCAACGTTTCTAAAATCGCAACCCGGAAGAATCGCTTCGGCCAAATCGACGATACGCATGCTTGGCAGTTTGGGAATAAAGATTTCTCCGCCATGCATGCGTTCAAGTGAATCGAGTACGAAATCAACACCATGGCGCAACGTAATCCAAAAACGAGTCATCCGGTCATCGGTAATCGGAAGTGTTGTTTTTCCCTCTTCGGCAAGTTTTTGAAAAAACGGCACCACGCTGCCTCGGCTACCCAGAACATTGCCATAGCGCACCACAGAAAAAGAAGTGCCGTCCGTCGGGCTAAGATTATTACCGGCGACAAAAATTTTATCGGATGCCAGTTTTGTCGCCCCATAAAGATTGATGGGGTTAGCGGCCTTGTCTGTCGACAAGGCAATAACCTTCTTCACACCAGATCGTATTGATGCATTGACCAAATTTTCAGCCCCGTGAATATTGGTTCGAACGCATTCAAAGGGATTATATTCAGCGGCAGGCACCTGTTTCAGTGCCGCGGCATGAACAACGGTATCAATGCCCTGCAGGGCCATTTCAAGTCGGCTTTGGTCACGGACATCACCGATAAAATATCGCATTGGGCCTTCTTGCGGGAAGACCTGCTGCATGTCGTGCTGCTTTAATTCGTCACGGGAATAGACGACCAAACGCTTGGGCTTGTATCGCTCGAGAACCGTTCTGACAAATTCTTTTCCAAAAGAACCCGTTCCCCCGGTAATTAAAATTGATCTTCCCGTCATATCCATTTCATATTCTCATATTGTCTGAGGTTACAGGAGTTGCCCACCGGCGAACCTGGCTGGCAGATACATCTTCGGACATGTTCATGTTTCAAGAACAGCTAATTAAATTTTCATCTCATTCGAAGTTACTTGTTAAGGATTCTCAAAACGTGTTTCAAGACAAGGCTGGCGATTGACCCAGGCTTCGAATGGAAGCCGTAACTAACTTTGTAAGCGCATTAACAGACTCATCAACTGTCATGGTATCTGTCTCGATTAACAGGTCCGGGTTGGCCGGAATATCATAAGGTGCCTGGTCAGAATAGCCGATCAGGTTGTCCATTTCACCGTTGCGGGCCTTGGCGTATAGGCCTTTGGTATCGCGTTCTTCCAAAACCTTGATATCGGCGCACACATGGATTTCAAAAAATCCTGGGTCGAGCCGTTCGCGCGCCTTGGCCCTGGATTCCGCGTAAGGCGAAATGATCGGCACCAGGACCACATCGACCAGCTTGCGTTCGCTTTCGCACAACCCGGCAATAAGGGCATTGTTTTCCTTGATTTCGGCTTCGCTGAAACCAAGATGGCGGTGCAATCGATTGCGCACATCATCACCATCCAGGATCAACGTCTGGATACCTTGTTCATTCAGTTGGTCGCGCACCTTTTCGGCA
>JABMOP010000502.1 GCA_013204125.1 Rhodospirillales bacterium
ATCGAAGGAGGCGCGCATATCGGCAAATTGGGTGTCGCCGCCGAGCGGCGGCAAGGTCCGGCCGGTCAGGATCGACGGCCCGGCGGGGATCGGCTTGAAGGACGAATCCGTATGCCACAAACGATTGCCGCGCTGGAACATCATTTTTTCGTTGTCGGCGGGCAGGATATGGCCGTCGCCATCAATATTGGAAAGATCGGAAAAATGAGGGTTGTCGGTTTCGCGCTTCATTTCCGGGCGGATACCGGCAATTTCCAATTCACCGAAAATGCGCGAAAACGTGAATTGGGTTTCGTCATCCAAATGTTGATCGTGAAAAACAATCACCGCGTATTGCCAGAGCGCGCCCTGCACCGCTTCGCCATCCTCGCCGGCAATCGGTTTTTTCAGATCGATCCCGGATAGTTCGGCGGCGAAATCGCCGGTTTCTGTCTGGTTCAACGGCGTGACGGTAACGGTCATGAATTTTCTCCCTTAAGCGGAGTTTAACCGGGATAAGCAGGTCATGTCACGGATTGGGGATGTGGGGAAATGGTAGCGAAGTGGAGGCTGCCGAGTATATGATTTCGCTAAGGCAGTGGGATTTGAAAATTTCCCTTATTACGACTGCCTATTACGACTGCCAAAAATTCTAAATTTTTTGGAAATTAGTTCAAATAGAGCATTGGATTTGTTGAATATCGTGCTTATCTAGAATCTGATGCTTTTCAACCGGCGCAACAAAAACTGCCGCACTGAATTGCCCGCGGCGCGCGGCTGCCGAGCAGTATGACTTAGAAGGGCGAGTAAATTCAGAGCGCCGAAAGTTGATCGGCATTCTTATGGATACGTCCGAACCTTTGGCAAATATTGGGAATTGGCTAGATAAAAATACCATTGGTGAATTTCGTTTTAGGAATTGAGGACATTGGGATGACCGCAAAATCAAAAACCACCAATGTTGTCTTTGAGGGCGAAGCCGATAAGCGAATTTTCGAGGATTCGGGTATCGGTATGGCGGTCAATACTTTGGATGGCCAGTTTCTCCGCGTAAACCAGGCATTCTGTCAAATGTTGGGTTATTCCGAAGAGGAATTGCTGGCCAAATCGGTCTTCGGCATCACCTACGATGAAGACCGTGCGCTTACTCAGGAAGCGCGCCGGGACATCGTCGCCAATGGCCGCAAGATGGATACCATTGAAAAGCGGTTTGTGCGCCACGATGGGAACGTCATATGGGGGCTTTTAAACAGATCTATTATCAATGACGGCCAAGGAAATCCAAGCTACTTTGTTTCCCAAATTCAGGACATCACCAAGCGCAAGGAGGCGGAACAAAGGCTTGCAATAAGTGAAGAAGAATTACGGCAAGCTCATCACCTGCTCGAACAGCGGGTCGAGGAACAAACGACCGATCTTCGGCACAGCGAACAACGGTTCAGGGATTTCGCCGAAGCGGGTGCAGATCGATTTTGGGAGGTGGATGAAGACTTTCGATTTACGTACATTTCTCCGCCGCCCGAGGAGTCAGATCGGTTCAAATCTAAAGACATAATAGGCAAAAGACGTTGGGAACTTCCGGGCATCGATCCAAAAGATGATATCTGGGTCCGGCATCGCGCCGATCTGGAAGCTCACCGTCCAATCCGCGATTTCCTTTATTATCGGAATATAGGTGGTGGAAAGGAATTTTGGATTCGGGTGGCTGGTAAGCCGATTTTTGATGAGGCCGGAAAATTTACCGGGTATCGAGGCACAAATGTCGATGTCACGGCGGAGGTGCGGGCAACAAAGGAAGCTAATTTATCCCAGCAACGGTTCTCCGATGCGATTGAGAGCGTGTCCGCGGCTGTCTCCCTCTACGACGCCGAGGATCGCTTCGTTACCTGCAATGCTCAATCCAAGAAAGATTTTGAACCAATTGCCGAATACCTAACCCCGGGCACTCATCTCTCGATTATATTGGAGGCCATGCACGACAAAATCCTGGCTCCCACCGGCGAAGAAAGCCAGAGCCAATGGATCAAGCGTATTTCGGCCGAGCACATAGGAGATGAACAAAACACCATTCAGCACTATGCCGATGGGCGCTGGATGCTTGTGAACTTCTACAAAACCTCGGATGGCGGAACGCTTGTCCACCGCACCGACATCACGGCGTTACGGGAAGCCGAGGAAAAATTGGCATTAAGCGAGAAACGCTTCCGGCGGCTCTATAACGATACACCGGTCATGCTCCATTCCATCGAAAGTGACGGCACAATCGTAAATGTCAGCGATTACTGGCTCGAACATATGGGATACCAGCGTGATGAAGTCATCGGTAAGAAAACCGTAGACTTCATGACCGAGGACTCAAAAACCTATGCCCTCGAAGTAAATCATCCTCAGTTCTTCAAAGGCGGTGAATGTCGGGATGTACCCTATAAATTCATAAAAAAGGACGGCGAGGTCATCGATACTCTGCTGTCGGCGACTGCCGAAATTGACGACAATGGAAATATTTCTAATTCGCTTGCGGTGGTTGTCGACATCACCGAGCGCAAGCGGGCCGAGGAGACGCTGCGGACGCAGGCCAACATTCTCACAAACATGGCGGAAGGTGTGAACGTGGCCGACGAAAACGGGATCATCTTCTTCTGCAACCCCGCGTTCGAGAGAATGTTCGGCTGGGCACGGGGCGGGCTGATTGGCAAGCATGTCTCAGTCCTGAACGCCGGGTCGCGGAAGGCGAGCCAACGTCTCGCGAAGGACCTCATCGCGCGGTTAACAAAGGGACCAGCCTGGTCGGGGGAGTTCAGAAGTGTAAAGAAAGACGGGACCCCGTTCACCACGCACGCGCGCATCAACTCGCTGACCCTCGGTGACAAGTTATGCTGGATCACGGTCCAGGAGGACATCACCGA
>JABMOP010000503.1 GCA_013204125.1 Rhodospirillales bacterium
GCAAGCGCCCGAGGAGGCGCTGATCCAAAACCAGATGCCGCCGCCGGATCAGAAAATATGCCAGCAACCCTGCATTCAGCCAAGATGAGATCGCGGTCGCCATAGCGATCCCCACATGCAGGAACGGCCCCATGAGGATCAGGTTGAGGATCACATTCAAGATCATCGTGGCCAGACCGATGACGATTGGCGTCCTGGTATCTTCGCGCGCGAAAAACGAGGTCGAGAGGGTCTTGATCAACACATATGCGGGGATGCCCCAAGCATACGCGGCCAGCGCCTTGCCGGTTGCCGTCGCCGCGCCCACATCAAACGCGCCGCGCTCGAACAAAACGGTAACGACCGGACCGGCAATAACGATCAGCGCCGCCGCCGCCGGCAAAGTCAGGAAAAGTGAAATTTCCAGTGCTCGGTTCTGGCTGCCCATCACCTTGGCATCATCGCCGGCCCGCAATTGACGGGACAAGATCGGCAACAACGCGGTACCGACGGCAACGCCGATAACGCCGAGCGGCAATTGGGTTACCCGGTCGGCGAAAAATAAATACGAGATCGACCCGGACGGCAAAAGCGAGGCGATGATCATGTCGATCACCAAATTGACCTGATAGATACCGGCGCCGACGGCCACCGGCGCCATCCGGATCAACAATGTTTTTACTTCCATCGATAGGCGCGGGCGGCCAAGCGACAGGCGAATACCGATGCGGCGAAGATGCGCCCACATCCAGATAAATTGGAAAATGCCGGCGCCAAAGACGCCCCAGGCGAGGGCATGACCCGGCGACGGCAGCAGCGGGGTCAGGCCAAGCACGGCGCCGATCAGGCATAGGTTTAAGAGGATCGGCGTCGCCGCCGCCTGCCAGAACCGTTCCAGCGAATTCATCACCCCGGCATAGAGCGTCACCAAAGAGACGAAAAATAAATAGGGAAAGGTGATACGCGTTAAAATGACGGCGAGCTGAAATTTTTCCGGCTCATCGACAAAGCCCGGCGCCAGAAACTGCATAATCCACGGCATAAATACTTCGGCGAGCGCGACAAAAATCAGAAGCGCCCAAAAAAGAACCGCTAAGGCCTGGCGGGCGAAATCCACCGCCGCCGCTTTACCGTCGCCTTCCAGCCGCTTTGCGAATAACGGAACAAACGCCGCCGCAAACGCGCCTTCGGCAAACAGGCGGCGAAAAAGATTGGGCAGTTTAAAGGCAACGAAGAAGGCGTCGGCCACCGGCCCGGCGCCCAAGGTCGCGGCGACCAGAATATCGCGGACGAAGCCGAGCACCCGGCTGCCCATGGTAAATCCGGAAATGGTGGTTATCGCACCAAGTAAGGCCACGTCTACCCCGCCGCCGCCGCGTCCGGATCATCGGATTTTTCCCGGTCATCGGGCTGCAAAGCTTCGAGCAGTTTTTTGCGGATGAGTTTGTGCTTGTCCTCGTGCCCGACTTTCAGACCGAACACGTCCTTGACGTAGAAACTATCGACCACCCGTTCGCCATAGGTGGCGATATGGGCGCTGGATATTTTGAGGCCCAAATCGTAAAGGGTGGCGGTCACGTCATAAAGAAAGCCAACCCGGTCGCGGCCGTTAACTTCGATGACCGTATCGGTGTTGCTGGCTTGATTGTCGATCAACACGCGCGGCGCGATATCAAATGCCTGTTCTCTCGGCGCAACAAGGCCGGGGCCTGCCTTGGCCAGTTCCGCCGCCACCTTAATCCGCCCGGCAACGACGTCTTCGATGCGGGAAAACAGGCGTTCAAGACGTTCCGGCCGGGCATAGATGTTATCGGTGACGTCGAGCAATGAGAAACTATCGAGCGCCATGCCGTCCGAAAAAGTGACGATTTTGGCGTCCATGATATTGGCCCCGGAAAGGGCCATAGCGCCGGCGATCTTGGAAAATAGGCCGGGATGGTCCGGCGTGTAAATTGTGACTTCCGTGTATTCGAATTCTTCGTCATGACGGATGTCGATATGAAGATCTTTTTTAAGGCGCTTGGCTTCGGCGACAATTTCCGCGTGACGCACATGGGTGCCCGTATCGTAAGCCAGCCAGTAGCCGGGATAACCGGTGGCGATATGCGCTTCCAATTCTTCGCGCGGCCAAGCGCTTAAATTTTCGCGCAATTTTTCCTTGGCGTTGTCGATGCGCTGGGCGCGATGTTCCATGACCCGATCACCCGACAGAATTTCCAAGGCCCGCTGATAGAGCCCGCGAAGGAGGCCCGATTTCCAATTGTTCCAGGTGGTCGGACCGACCGCCCTGATATCGGCGACGGTCAAGACGGCCAACAGGCGTAGCCGTTCTACCGACTGCACCACATCGACAAAATTTCGGATCGTCTTGCCGTCGTCGATATCGCGCTTAAAAGCGGTATCGCTCATCATAAGATGGTGGCGCACCAGCCACGATGTGGTTTCCGTCTCTTCGCCATCGAGCCCTAAGCGCGGGCAAAGTTCCAACGCCACTTCGGCGCCGAGTTCAGAATGATCGCCGCCCCGCCCCTTGGCGATGTCGTGGAGCAGCACCGCCGCATAGAGCGCCCGGCGCGACCGCACTTCCGACATCGCCGTGGTCATATTGGGCATTTCTTCGGCATAGGCGCCGGCTTCCAGTCGCGACAAAATGCCGATGGCGCGGATGGTGTGCTCGTCCACCGTATAGGTGTGGTACATATCGTATTGCATCTGCGCGACGATGCGGCCGAAATCGGGAATGAAGCGGCCGAAAACATCGGCCTCGTTCATCCGCCTGAGGGTAATCTCGGGATTTTTCTTCGATGTTAGAATATCCAAAAATATTCGGTTGGCTTCGACGTTATTTTGCAGGCTTTCGTCGATGAGGTCCAAATTCTGAGTTATCAGGCGCAGCGCGCTCGGATGAATATCCAGATCATGCGTCTGCGCTTCGGCGAAAATGCGCAGCAATTTAACCGGGTCGTCCTCGAACGCGTTCTCACCCTCAACCATGATGCGCCCGCCATCATCTATAAAGCCGTCGATTTTCGCGCGCCGGCGAGGCAGGCCCGGAAGGGCGAAAAAGGACCGTTTTTTATGCTGCTCTTCCAAGACCGCGCAGAGAACGCGGGTCAAATCGCCGACATCCTTGGCGATCAGAAAATAATGCTGCATGAATTTTTCGACGCCGCTTTTGCCTTCGCCGTCATCTGCATAACCCATGGCTTCGCCGATGGATTTCTGCACATCGAAGGTCAGCCGCTCCTCGGCGCGGTTTGTCAGGTAATGCAGACGGCAGCGTACCGCCCACAGGAAATCCCTGGCTTCGGTAAAGCGGCGGACGTCTTGTTTCGTAAAGACATCGAGATCAATTAATTCTTCGACCTTGTCGATACCGTAAAGATAGCGCACCAGCCAATAGAGGGTTTGTAGATCACGCAAGCCCCCCTTGCCCTCTTTAATATTGGGCTCGACCACATAGCGGGTATCGCCCATGCGGTCGTGGCGGGCATCGCGCTCGGCCAATTTCCCTTCGACGAAAGCGGCGCCATTGCGTTCAATCATGTCGCTTTTAAAGCGCACCTGGAACGCGTTAAACAGGGCCTGATCGCCCCACAGATAACGGGCGTCCAGAAGGCTCGTTTGAATGGTGATGTCGTCCTTGGCGAGGCGCATGCAATCGTCGATGGAACGGGTCGCATGGCCGACTTTAAGGCCCA